>JAEZYO010000390.1 GCA_023419055.1 Pseudomonadota bacterium
ACGAGCTCCGGGCTCGAATCCTCGCCCAGCGCGATCTCCTGACCGAGCTCCTCAAGAACTCGCAAGATTCGAAGCGCGCGGCGGAGGGCATCGCGCCGGCGTCCACGCGCGGCCCGAGCCCCCTCACGCCGGCGCAGCACCAGCTCTGGTTCCTGGATCGGCTGAGCCCCGGGAGCGCGTTCCTCAACATCCCGCTCGTCGCGCGCATCCGCGGCGACCTGGACGTGGAGGCGTTGTCTCGGACCGTGTCGGAGCTCGGGCGCCGGCACGACTCGCTCGTCTCCCGCATCGTGGAGCTCCGCGACGTGCCGCACCAGACGCCGAGCGGCATCGAGCTCCGCCTCGTACGCGAGGACTACTCCGAGCTGCCCCTCGCCGAGCGCGAGGGCGCGATCTCCGCCCGCGTCGAGCGGGAGATCGTGCGCCCCTTCGACCTGGGAGACACCGAGCCGCTCGCGCGCTTCCTCTTGCTGAAGAAGACGGACGCCGAGCACCTGCTCGTCGTGGTCGTCAACCACGTGATCATCGACGGTCCTTCCCAGCGCGTGCTGCTCGAGGACCTGCAGAAGCTCTACGAAGCTCGGGTTCAGAACCGAGCGGCGCCCTCCGGGCCGCGGCTCTCCTTCGCGGACTTCGCTCGCTGGCAGAAGCAGACGCGCGAGCGAGCCTCCGGCACCCAGGATCTCGACTTCTGGAAGCAGCGCCTCGCCGGCATGCCGCTCTCGATCGAGCTGCCCGTGGATCGAGCGGCGGGCGCTCGCCGTTCCCACCTGAGTCATCACGCCTTCGCCACGCTCGACGCCGAGCTCTCCCGAGGCCTGCGCCGCGTCGCGCGGAGCCACGGCGTCACCATCAACATGCTCGCGCTCGCGAGCATCCAGCTCTTGCTCTACCGCTACAGCGGGCAGGACGATTTCGGCGTCGGCTTGCCGGTGCAGAACCGCGGACACGAAGACTTCGAGCAGCAGATCGGCATGTTCCTCAACACGGTGGTCATGCGCTCGGAGATCCCGAAGAGCGTGACCTTCTCGGATTTGGTGAAGCGCATCCGCGACAGCCAGATCGACGCGCTCTCTCACGGCAGCGTCCCCTTCGAGGAGCTCGTCCCGTTCCTGTCGCCGAACCGCACGCAGACCCAGCAATCCCCCTTGCTGCAGGTCTATTACAGCTACCAGGACGACGGCGAGTCGCGCTTCTCGATGGCGGACGTCGAGGTCGAGATCGAGTCCAGGTTCACCGGCTACTCGATGACCGATCTCACCTTCTGGGTGCACGATCGGGGAGAAAAGCTCTGGGTCGCCGCAGAAGGCGCGGCCGATCTCTTCGACCGTGAGACGATCGAGCGCCTGTTCCGGAGCTTTCGCCGGCTGCTCGAGGCCGTCGTCGAGAACCCCGACGCGCGCCTCGCCGACATGCCCGTGATGACGGCCGAAGACGAGCACCATTTGCTCTTCGAGCTCAACGACACGGCGAAGCCCTGGGACCGCGGCGCGCTGATCCATCGGCTGTTCGAGGGCATCGTCGATCGCAAGCCGGACGGCGTGGCGCTCGTCTTCGAAGACCAGAAGCTCAGCTTTCGCGAGCTCGATCGCCGAGCGAACCGGCTCGCCCACTGGCTCGTGCGCCGCGGCGTGGGCCCGGACGCGAGGGTGGGGCTCAGCGTGCACAAGGGCGTCGAGCAAGTGGTGGCGATGCTCGCCATCCTGAAGGCTTCGGGGGCCTACGTCGGCCTCGACCCGAGCTACCCGGACGCACGCCTCGGCTCCCTGCTCGCGGACTCCGAGGCGAAGATCCTGATCACGGAGAGCGACGTCGCGCCGCGCATCGAGACGAGCGCCGAGCTCTTCCTCGTCGATCGAGACGCGGCGTCGCTCGAGCAAGAGTCGGCGGAGCGCCTGTCCCGCGCCGAGCGCCCGGACCAGCTCGCCTACATCATCTACACCTCGGGTTCGTCGGGCACGCCGAAGGGCGTGATGGTCGAGCACCGCAACGTCACGAGCTTCTTCGCGGCGATGCAGCACGCGATCGCGCTCGACGATACGGGCGCCTGGATCGCCGGGGCGAGCGTCTCGTTCGACATGAGCGTGATCGAGATCCTGGGCTCGCTCTGCTACGGCCGTCAGGTCGTGATGCTGGGCGACAGCGTGCTCGGCGAGGTGAAGGACGCGCGCTACGCGATCCCCGCGCTCATCGTGAGGCACGGCGTGACGCACCTCCAGTGCACGCCGTCGCAGGCGCAGATGTTGATCTCGGAGCCCACCGGCCGAGCCGCCGTGGCGTCGTTGAAGCAGCTCCTCTGCGGCGGCGAGCCGATCCCGGAGGAGCTCGCGGCCGAGCTCTGCGCGCTCGTGAAGGGCGAGGTCGTCAACATCTACGGCCCGACCGAGACCACGGTTTACGCCACCCTGGGGCCCATGGAGAAGGGCGGGCGCGCGATCGGCCGCCCCATCCCGAACACCTGCGTGTTCATCCTGGACGCGAACGGAAGGCTCGCCCCGAAGGGCGCTCCCGGAGAGCTCTGCATCGGCAGCCCCGGCGTCACGCGCGGTTACCTGAAGCGGCCCGAGCTCACCGCCGAGCGCTTCATCGACAACACCTTCAGGCCCGAGATCTCGCCCAAGCTCTACCGCAGCGGCGACCTCGTGCGCTACGCGGCGGACGGCACGCTGCTCTACGTCGGGCGCAACGATCAGCAGGTCAAGATCCGCGGCTACCGCATCGAGCTCGGTGAGATCGAAGCGCGCATGCGCGAGCTCCGCGGCGTGCGGGACGCGGCCGTCATGGCGCGAGGCGAGGGCAGCCAAAAGCGGCTGGTCGGCTACGTCGTGACGAACGACGAGTACGTCGGCGACGACGCGCTCCGGGAAGCGCTGCGCGTCAAGCTCCCCGACTTCATGGTCCCGCGCGCGCTCGTGCACCTCGCCGCGCTGCCGCTGAACCACAACGGCAAGCTCGATCGCGGCGCGCTCCCGGAGCCGAGCCAGGACGACGCGCCCGCTCTCGCGTACGTGCCGCCGCGCGACGAGCGCGAGCGCGAGCTCTGCGAGATCTGGCAGCGAGCGCTCGGCCAGAAGCACGTGGGCGTCACCGACAACTTCTTCGACCTCGGCGGCCAGTCACTCATGGCCGTGAAGATCTCGAACGAGGTGGAGCGCCTGTTCGGGCTCCGCCTGCCGCTCGCGACGCTCTTCGAGTGCCCGACCGTCGAGCAGTTCGCGAGGCGCCTCTCCGAGCTCGGCGCTCGCGCGTCGCGCTCGCCCTCGCCGGCGTTCAACACCATCGTCCCCGTGCAGCCGCGCGGCAGCCTGCCGCCGCTCTTCTGCGTCGCAGGGGCGGGAGGCAACCCGATGAACCTCCGCCACGTCGCCACCGAGCTCGGCGCAGACCAGCCGTTTTACGGGCTCCAGTATCGCGGCGTCGACGGGCAGCTGCCTCCGCATCGCCGGATCCGAGACATGGCCGAGGAGTTCTTGCGCGACGTTCGCGCCGTACAGCCGCGCGGACCGTACTACCTCGGCGGTTACTCCGCGGGCGGGCTCGCCGCGTACGAAATGGCGCAGCTCCTCCACGAGGCCGGTGAATCGGTGGGCCTCGTCGTCTTCTTCGACACGATGAACCCGCGCCTTCCTCCCTGGAGCTTCACCGAGCGCGCCCTGGGGCACGTCGAGAACTTCCGGCGCGAAGGCCTTCGCTACCTACCGGAGCGCGTCGTCGCGCGCGTGCGAGAAGAGTGGACGAGCGGCGTACGCCGCTTGCGGGCCGAGCTCGCCAAGCGCGATCCCTTCACGTACCGGCACGAGGCGGTGTGGGAAGCCGGCGAAGAAGCGATCCGCCATTATGCCCCCGCGCCGTACGCCGGGGACGTGCTCCTGCTGCGCGCCGATCCGCGCTTGTCGCGAGCCGGCGGCATCGGCTTCCGCCCTCACGAGTCGAACGGCTGGCGACACCTCGTGCGCGGCGACTTCTCCCTGATCGAGCTCCCGGTCAGCCACCGCGACATCGTGAGCGACTCGAGCGCGAAGCTCGCTTCGAAGGCGCTGCGCGAAGCGCTCGAGAAGGCGCGGCAGCGCCCGCAGCCGGGGCCGTCGCTGCGCGTCGCCTGACTCAACCGATACCGGCCCGCGCGAGGCCGTCGAGGAAGTGTGAAAGGTCGCTCGGGCGGCGGAGCGGGTTCACCTTCAAGAGCCAGTCGCGGGCGTCCGCCGCCGACACCTCCCGCCCGGGCGCGATCTTCTCGCGAAAATGGGCCATGAAGCGCGCGGCGTGCTCGCGCGCTTCGGCCTCTTGCCCCGTGTGCGCGCACGCGATGGCGAGCAGCGCGCGCGTGTCGACGAAGCCGTCGGGGGCGCGGAGCGCGAAGCGCAAGACCTCCGCGTGCTCTCGACAGACGAGCCGGGGGAACGCCGCGATGGCGTAGTACCAGTCCGGGTGCTTGGGGTTCAGCCGCATCGCGTCGTCGGCGAGGTGCTTCGCGCGTTCACCGTCGCCGAGCTGGGAGAACGCGACCGCCGCGTGCATCAGCATGTCCGCGTCGTTCGAGTTCAGCGCGAGCGCCTGCTCGAGGTGACGCTCGCCGAGCTCGAACTCTCGGCGGTAGACGTGGATGCGCGCGAGGATGACGTGCGTCACGTGATCCTGATCGTCGAGCTCGACCGCGCGGCGCGCGTGCTCGAAGGCGAGCCTTTCGCGCTCGTCCCAGCGGGTCCAGGCCTGACAGCTCCAGTCGTTGAAGTGCGAGAGCGAGATCCCCGCGTGCGCGCGACCGAAGGTCGGGGAGAGCGAGAGCGCCTGTTCGAAGAAGCTCCGCGCCTCTTCGTCGCTCTGGTCGCTGCCGCGCCGGAGGCACTCGAGCCCGCGCAGCCAGCACTCGTAGACCTCCAGCCGCTCGCGAGGGCGCCTTCGCGCCTGGCCGAGGCGCGCGCGGTCGATGCCGAGCGCGAGCGCGCCGACCACGCTGCGCGTCAGCTTGTCCACCGCCGAGAAAGGATCCTCCTCGAGCACCTCCCAGCGCTCCGCCCAGATCTCGAGCCCGGTCTTGCCGTCGATGAGGCACGCCGTCACGCGGGCGCGACCGAGCGCCCGGCGAACGCTGCCCGAGAGCACGAGCTTGGCGGAGGTCTCGCGCGCGAGCGCCGAGGGCTCGCGCGTCTTCTCGAGCACCGCGGCCACGCTGGCCCGCGACACGACCGCGAGCGGTCGAAACCGCGCAAGCTCCGTCGCCAGGTCCTCACACAGCGTCTGGGCGAGGACGCGCGCCTCGACGTCACCGGCGTCGTGATCGAAGGGCACGATCGCGAGCGTGAGCTTGCCGTCCTCCACCAGCGAGACGCTCGGCGGGGGGTGCGCCTCCGGCGGCTCGAGCTCGGCGTCGACGAGGCGCTGTCGCAGCCGCTCCGTCTCTGGCGACGGCTTGAGCCCGAGCTCGCGCGACAGGCTCTCACGACAGCGCTCGTACTGGCGCAAAGCTTGCGGCCTGTCGCCGCCGTCGACGTAGAGGCGCATGAGCGCGCGGTGAGTCGGCTCACGCGTGGGCTCGATGGTGAGGAGCCTCGTCCCGACCGCGATGGCGCGCGCGCGGTGACCCGCCGCCGAGAGCGCGGCGAGGCACTCCTCGAGCCCCGCGCCGACTCGCTCCGCCAGGATCGCTCGCTCATTGTCGAGCCAGTCCGCGAACGGCTGCTCGAGCGCCGGAAAGGCTTCGAGCAACGGGCCCCGCCAGAGGTCGGCGAGCGCCTCACGCTCCGCAGGCGCCTTGCCGAGCAGCTGGTCGAGCTCGGTCGTGTCGACGCTCACGAGCGCGGGGTCGAGGTGCACGCGGTCGGCTCCACCAACCACGAGCTCGGGGCCGAGGACCTTCCGCAGGTGTCCGAGCGCCTGCCGCAAGCTGGTGCGCGCCTGAGCCTCGCCCACGTCGGGCCAGAGGAGCGCAGCGAGCCACTCGCGCTCGAACGGCACTCCAGGCCTCCGAGCGAGCACCGCGAGCAGGGCGAGGGTCTTCTTCGCCGGGAGCTCGACCTTCGCGTCTAGTTGGACGACTTCGATCGGCCCGAGCAGCTGGATCCGAATCATTGCCGCGGCCCGCAGAGTAACGCCGCGCGGAGCCCGGGC
>JAEZYO010000429.1 GCA_023419055.1 Pseudomonadota bacterium
GCCGCGTTGGAGTCGCGTATCAAGTCGGCTGGTGCGCCCACCGCGAGCAACTCCAGCGTAAAACGCGCGAACGCCGCTACCGACGCGTGCTCCATCAGCGCGTTGCTGAGCCACGCTGCGCCGAGCGCCTGACGCTCCTCACCGGACAGGCTCTGACAGTCGAGCGCGACATCCTTCGCGAGCCAATCGGAGCGCGAGGTGGAGCCCGCGAGGCGAGCCTCTTCATCGACCAGGAAGGGACGACCGACCTGAGCACAGCCGTCGGGTGAGCAGCGCCGGACTCCGTCCTCTTCGAGCGCGCAGCGAGCCGTCGGGCAGTCGGCGTTGCTCATGCACTCGTCGGCCGGGTTCTGACAGGCGTAGCCGCCGTCGATGCAGATGATGCTGAGATAGCTCGCGCACAGCAAGCCTTCCTCACAATCGGCGTCCGTCGTGCAGCTCGCCGGTTTGCACTGCCCGATGAAGGAGCCGCAGACGCAGACGTTGCCCGCGCCGCAATCGGAGTCCTCGACGCAGCCGTATTGGCACGCTCGATTGGGTGACGGTGCGCCGATGATGTCGCAGTGACCGTGGGGCTTCTCCGTGCAGTCCGCGTCGGATCCGCACGTATCGCCCTCGATCGCGTCCCAGTCGGGTTCTCGAGGGAGCAGTGAGGTGCAAGCCTTGGCCTCGGGCCGATGACGGAAGTCGCCGTCACACTGCTCGTATCCGTTGTCCGACCCGGGAATGAGCGGCGTGGGGTTTTCGCAAGGGAACCCGCCGCTCCCACCGGTGCCGGTGGTTCCGGCGCTCCCACCGGTGCCACCTTTGCCTGCGGTCCCGCCAGATCCGCCGCTGCTCACCGTTCCCCCAGTGCCGGGTGACCCGCCCTTGCCGGCGCTGCCGCCGCTGCTCGTCGTACCGCCACTCGCTCCGGTGCCTCCGCTTCCGTCGTCGTCACTGGACGTGCTGCCGCCGCAATGAAGGAGCGGCGCCGCGGCGACGATGGCGAGGAGACGAGCGCACCAAGGGTCGAGTCGAGTCTTCATCAAGCAGTCCTTTCCGAAAGCGTAGGTTCGCGAACCCCCGCACCGCGCCCCGTGGCGAGCAGAGCGCTCGCGCCATCCCGAATCACCCCGTCGAGCACCGCACTCCGAAGCTCACTCCGAGCACGCCCCGAGAGGATCCCGTGCCGCGTCAGATCGAGCTCATCCTCCCCCGTGACGAGCCGCGGCCCCGAGCAATGTCGCGTGAACTCGCGTACGACGACCGACCTGAGCGACGGGTCACGCGCGAGCGCCCAGGCGACGAAGCGCCAGGCGAGCTCCGCGTGACGCGTCTCGTCCTCGCTGATGCCCGCGAGCACTTCCCTTACGACGGGATCCGTCGCGTGGGCGCCCCGTTCCGCGGCTTCGATCGCCGCGATCGTCTCACCGATGCACCCCTCGGCGATCGTGGTCACGACGAGCTTCTCCAAGCTCACCCCGTCGAGCGCACCGTCGACGACGAGCGGCCCCGGGCCGAGCGCATCACCCGCGTAGCGGCTCGCGAGCGCGAAGCACTGCGCGGCGTGTCGCGTCTCGTCCAACGCGGCAGCGTTCGAGTCGCGGATCAGATCCGCAGGCGCGCCCACGGCGAGGAGCTCGAGCGTGAAGCGCGCGAACGCGGCGATCGAGGCGTGCTCCATCAGCGCGTTCGAGAGCCACGCCTCGGCGAGCGCCCTCTGCTCTTCGTCAGGGAGCGCGGTGTCGAGGACGAGCTCGTGCTCTCTCCAATCACGGCGGGACGCAGGGCGAGCGAGGCGAACCTCGTCCGCGATCAAGAAGGGACGACCTGCGGGGGGGCAACTCATGTCCGCGCAGCGCCGCACACCGTCACTCTCCAGGTCGCAGCGGGTGGACCCACAGTCGGCCTGAACCTCGCACTCGTCGGAGGTGGTCTGGCAAGCAAAGCCACCGCCCACGCAGTCCGAGCTGCGGTAGCTCGCGCACCAGAGCCCCTGTCCGCAGTCCGCGTCGGTCGTGCAATTCGAAGCCTGACAGGTTCCGATGCTCGGCCCGCAGACGCAGATCTGGTCGACGTCGCAGTCCGCGTCCACGGTGCACCCGTAGTGGCAGTTCCTGAACGTGACCTGGAAGTTGAACAGGTCGCAATGGCCGTACGGCTTCTCGGTACAGTCCTCGTCACGCTGACAGGTGTCGCCGGAGCGGGGCGTCCAGTCGACGACGCGGGGCAGAAGGTTTTGACACGCCTTGGCCTCCCGCCGATGGGTCACTCCGTCGCTGGTTTCGTAGCCGGTGTCGCTCGCTGCGCCGAGACCTCCGCCGCTCCCGGAACCTCCGGTTTCCGCCTGGCTGAGAGAGCCTCCGCTGCCACCGTTCCCCCCGGAATTCGCCTCGCCGTTGCCGCCTTCGCCGTTCTCGGCCGCCTTGCCTCCGCAGTGAAGAAGCGGAGCCGTCGCCAGGACCGCGAGCAAACGAGTGCTCCAAGGCTCGAGCCGACACCGCATCACGCGGCGCTCAAGCACGCCTCATGCCACCTGGGAAAAGTCGCGCGCTTTGCGGCAGTTGCGCCGCACGACCCGGATCGGCTGCGAGGCCGCGGCTACGCGAGTTGGCACACGACGGCACAGAGTTGACGGGGCGGCCTGGTGGATCCGCTACGTTCACCGCAAATTCTGGCTCTTCATGCGTGGCACAAGCCTTGCTGTAGCGAGCGGGAAGACATGCCGCTCGACTACCGCACCCTCGCTCGAGACGCGTTCGTTGGTTTCTTACTGGGTCTCGCCCTGCTCGGCTGCGTCGCCCAGGCGCTCCAGTGATTCTCGAGACTCGAAGTCACTGAGCGGCCGCGTGCGTGCCGCCGCTCCGTAGCTCCGTGAGGATCGCGTCCACGTTCTTCTTCGCGTCGCCGAAGAGCATGCGCGTGTTCTCCTTGAAGAAGAGCGGATTTTCGACGCCCGCGTAGCCGCTCGCCATGCTCCGCTTCATCACGACCACCGCCTTGCTCTTCCACACCTCGAGCACCGGCATGCCGTAGATGGGGCTCGACGGATCGTCGAGCGCGCCCGGGTTCACGATGTCGTTCGCTCCGATCACGAGCACCACGTCCGTCTTCGGGAAGTCTTCGTTGATGGCTTCCATCTCGAGCACGATGTCGTACGGGACCTTGGCCTCGGCCAGGAGCACGTTCATGTGGCCGGGCAGACGTCCCGCGACGGGGTGGATTCCGAACCGCACGTCGATGCCGCGATCGCGGAGCTTGCGGGTCAGATCGGCGACGCCGTACTGGGCCTGCGCCACGGCCATGC
>JAEZYO010000502.1 GCA_023419055.1 Pseudomonadota bacterium
GTTTCAGAACTGGCTGAAAAAGTGCCTGATCGCCTTGGCGGAAAAGCTCGGCGTTTCATGCCCGCCGTCCCACTCGCAGAACGTCACCGGAGCGCCTCGTGCCCGGCATTCTCGAGTCACTGCAGGAGTGTGACCGCGGTGTCGCGGACGTAAGCGGAGTACGGAGTCGGAGCGCGACCCAGCAGCTCCGTCGTGCGAGCCACGTCCTTCGGCGCCGTCGGCATCGACAGCTTGCGAATCGCGGCGTAGCTCGCCACGAAATCGTCGACCTTCTTTCCCTTGAGCTCGCGCGCGACCGCTGCGCGAAATTTCGAATCGTCATCTTCGTAAACCACCGGGCGTGAGAGCCCGCGGCTCCATGCTGCCGCACACGCTTCGGCATCGAGGGACTCCGGGCCGACCACGGGATAGGCGCCGGAAACGAGCGAGGGGTCGAGGCAGGCTCGCGCCGCCGCGTCTCCGATATCCCGCACGTCGACTCGATTGATGGGCCGCGCAAACGGCTGCAGGAACGCGCCCGAGCAGAGCTCCTTGCCGAATATTTCGTCGTTCTGGAAAAAGTTGGTCGGCATGAGCACGATCGGATCCGCGCCGCAGTTGCGCGCCCGTTCGGCGACTCGGAACTTCGGGACGTAGTGCGGGAGGATCCGCCCGAAGAGGAAGCGCCTGAGGCCGCGACCGAAGCGCGTCGCAGCGTCGACGTGCACTCCCACGAAGACGAGGCGCACGCGAGCGCGCTCGCAAGCCTGAATGAAGCTCGCCCCGATTCGCTCCTCGTCGGGCTCGTGGGGTGAGACGTAGAAAGCCGTACGCACGCCTGAAAGCGCCCTCTCGACCGCCCCGGCATCGCGCAGGTCGCCCTCCACGAGCTCGGCGCCCGAGAGCTTCAGGCTGCCCGGAGACGACTTCGAGCGCACGAGCGCTCTCACCTGCGCGCCCCTTGCCAAAAGGGAGCGGAGCGCCGCCCCGCCGACCGTACCCGTTGCACCTACGACCAACACCGTCTCGCCGTTCTGCATCATCGAAAAATCCTTGGAGCAAGCCCGACCAGGCCTGCCTGCTCCCTCCAGTGGCGCGTCCGCCGAACTCGTTACAACCAGGCCGGCGATTGGAAGCCGGGCCGAACCACGGTATGTTCTCGCCGTGAGCCCGCTGCCCGCCGTCGAGACTCCGCACGCCGAGGTCGACCCCCTCGTGCTGCGGGCGATCGCGGGTGATCGCGCGGCCGAGCAGGCCGTTATCGCGCGCCTGCTCCCGGCCGTCCAGGCCTTCGCGGGGAGGCGCTTGAGGGGCTCGGCGGTCGACGACTTCGCCCATGACGCGCTCATGCTCTTCGTCGAGGCCCTGCGCGAAGGGCGCATTCAGGACCCCTCCCGAGCAGCCGCCTTCGCGCTCGGGATCTGCCGCAACCTCGCGCGCGAACGCGCACGCACCGGCGAGCGCCGCCGCGAGCTCATGGATCGCTACCGCTTGACCGAGGCCGATCTCGCCGCCTGGGACGCGCAGCTCACCGTGCGCCGAGACCACCTCGAGGACTGCTATTCGCAGCTCACCGAGCGCGCCCGCCGCGTGATCCGCGCCACGTTTTGCCACGACGAGCTCGACAGCGACATTGCGCGCGCCCTCTCCATCACCGAGGGTAACGTTCGCATCATCCGTCACCGTAGCCTGACCGCTCTCCGAGAGTGCCTCGAGAAACCCATCTCCTGGATCCAGCCATGAAGGATGCAGCGTCGAAGGACTTCGAAGCCGCCACCGCCCGCCTGGACGACTACGTTCGCGGGGTCGTCGACGACGAGCACGCCGGGGGCTTCGAGGACGAGCTCTTCGAGCGCGCGCTCGCGGGAGCTGCACCGGAGCTCGCGTTCCGGAGCGGTCTCCAGACGACGCTCAAGGCGATGGACGCGCGTGGGACGCTCACACCCTGGATCACCGCACGCGACGTCGCGCGCGTGCGCGCCTCGGGCTTGCGCACCGTCTACTTCGAGCTCGACCTCGTGAACCCGGTCGCTCCCGAGATCCCGCCGGGTACCGATCTCTTGATCACGCGCGTGCCGCTCGACCTAACGGGTCTTCGCGAACTTGCGGTCGAGGTGCTCGCGAGCGACGGTCGCGTCCTCAAGAGCATGCCGGACGTGACGTTCGATCCCGCCGACAACGCCATCTACGCGTGCTGCGAAGCCGAGCTCGCGTCGACCGCTGCTGCTGCCAACCGCTCGACGCGCTTCTGGGGCACCGACGATTCGGGCCGGCGGCTGCTGCTCGAGCTCGCCGGCGTGTGAGCGCGACCTCTCACTTGATCTCGTCCTTGGGAGAAGTACCCCGGCCTCTTTCGAGGCCGGTTCCCTGAGGAACGCCTCCGAGCGGCAAGCCACCTCGCCCGCGCCCGAGTCCGAAAGACTCTCCCTGCGGCGGCCCCAACGCTCCCCCTCTCGCGCCACCGAGCCCGGGCGGTCCCAACAATGCTCCGACCGCGCTCGGGGTTCCACGCGCGCGGCCGCGCCCGGATGCGGGCAAGGAACCCTGTTGTTTCAACGTCTTCTCTCGCTCCATTTCGCGCATCATCTGCTCGCGCATCCGTGCCGCAACCTCGGGCTTCCCGACGAACGGGTGATCGATCAAGCAAGCTAGATACGCGTGCTGCCCCCACAGGCCATCCTCTGCGTCCAAGATCTTCTTGAAGTTCCCCGCAAACAAGAGGGCGCCAAGGTTTTCGGGAATCGTCGCATCGGGGAGCAACAACCGATCGGCGTTCTTCACGACAGGTCGGTCCACCATTGCCGTCCACGGCGCGATGGTCTTCCCGTTACTGGCCTTCTTTCTCTTCTGAGCGCTCAGCGAATACGCATCCGCGAGGTACTCGCATTTTGCTGCCGCGAGTAGCTTCTGCCCTTGCGTGTCGTCCTTCAGATGGTGAGCAATGATGTACCACTGGATCCGATGCGTGAGCCGCCCGTGCTTCACGGCTTCTGCTTCTGTGTTGTCGTCTGCGGCCTTGTCGATGAGCGGAACCTTTCCCATGATCCGGTCGAGGAATTTGTCAGTATCGGTCCCGTGCTCGATGGTTTCTGCGGCGGCAAATCCGTTCGCGATTTCGGACCTCGTGAGCTCCGCGATCACGTCATCGGCTTTGTTCAAGGTGACGAGTGCCGTGTACACCTTCATCGGGTCGCGCAGATAGTTCTGGAGATGGTGGAGTAGCTCATAAGGCTCGAGCCAGTCGTCCGACTTCCATTGAAGCCAGAACTCCTTTTTGGAAGGTGTGAACACTTGACGGAAACCTCGGGCGTTCACCTCCGTCATCTCCATCCGCTGCACTACACTGCCGGCTCTTCGACCATGCCGACCTGCGGCGTGGGGTCGCTTCGTCTGGACTACGGTCGCCGGGTGGGGCGATCTCGTGACGACGACGGTCGCCGGATGCGGCGCCTTTGGTTGAATGACGGTCGCTGGATGCGGCGCTTTCCTCTCCTGCCTGGCCACGGTGCAAGAAGGCTTGCACGCGGCGGGAGGCGTGGCCCAGTTTCGGGAGGCCGAGCCTCCGCGGTCGCCCTGAGCGATGGTAGGTTCAGAGCTCGTGGAGATCTCGGCTTGGTCGAATGTCGGCTGCGCGCTCACGGCGCTCGTTCTGGTCGCTTGCAACCGGGCCTCCCAGGACTCGAGCGATAGTCCCGCGCCGTCGAGCGTCCACGCAGCGTCGAGCGCTCCGCGAAAGAGCCCGCCTCCGCCCCCTGTAGCGTCCTCGGCACGAGCTCAGCCGAGTGCCGACGAGCGAGTCCGCGAGACGGCGGAGGTTCTGTTGCCGCCGAACTCGAGGAC
>JAEZYO010000505.1 GCA_023419055.1 Pseudomonadota bacterium
GTGCTAGAGGGCTCGGCGGGCCACGCGGAGCCCCGGGCAGAAACTCACCCAGGCGCGAGCACGAAAGCCCCTCCCCCAAGAATTCACGATGGAACGCGGCAACATCGGTCGTTGGCTGCTGATCGCATCCGGCATCTTCCTGCTCTTCACCTTCGTCGGCCCCAAGATCTTCGGCGGCGGTGATCACAAGACCCAACCCCTGAAGACGGAGGGCACGAGCGTCCGGAACGCGCAGCAGCGCCCGCCTGCGCAGGCGTGTGACATCTGGACGCCGGAGTTCCACGCGGTCCTGTCGACTCGGAGCGCGAGCCTCAAGCGCTTCCAGCTCCTCACGAGCAAGTACCAGCAGGACGGCAAGCCGATCGACCTCTCGACGACGCCAGACTACGAGCCGCGGCAACAGCTCCGCTTCGAGTTCTGGAACCCGGCGACCGGCAAGAAGGAAGGCACCGCGCAGCTCGAGCCGGACCTGCTCGACTACGATCTCGTCAAGAGCGACGGCAAGTCGTGCGAGTTCAAGTATCGCGACGAGCGCACGGAGATCACTAAGCTCGTGCACGCCACGGCGCGGCCCTACGAGCTCGGCGTCGAGACGACGATCAAAAACCTCGCCGACAAGCCGCTCGCCCACGCGGTGACGGTGCACACCGACGCCTGGCGCACCGAGCACGAGGTCAAGGGCGGCATGTTCCGCGTGAGCCCGCTCGTCACCCACGTGGAATGCGTGGCCGAGGGGGGCAAGACCAAGCGCCTGAACCCGGGCGACTTCGAGCCGGGTAAGTTCGAGGACCGCGAGCTCTTCCCGGTCAACGCTCTGAACCAGGGCGACTGGTATCAGATGCCCGGGCCACCCGCGGTCGCGGCAGTCTCGAACGCCTACTTCTCGCACGCCCTCGTGCCCGTATCCGCGCCGGTGCCGCCCGTCTGTCAGCTGCAGATCGAGCAGCGCTGGGACAGCAGCCGCTACTCGAGCCACGGCTCGGATCCTCAAGCGGGCTCGATGTACCGCGCGCGCCTCGCGTACTCGAAGAAGGAACTCAAGCCGGGCGAGGCGGCGACGTACACGCTGCTCAGCTACATCGGGCCGAAGGAGCGCAACGTCCTCGCGCAGGCCGCCGGCGGGAAGCCCGAGATGATGGAGCTCATCGATCTCGGCTTCTTCTCCGCCATCGCGAAGATCCTGGTCGCCTTCTTGCTGAAGGTGCACTCCGTGATCCCCAACTGGGGCATCGCGATCATGGTGCTCACCCTGACCGCGCGCCTGCTCACGTTCCCGCTCGCGCTGCCCGGCATCCGGAACATGATCCGCATGCGGGAGCTCAAGCCGGAGATCGACGCCCTGAACGAGAAGTTCAAGGACGATCCGCAGGCCAAGGGCCTCGCCCAGATGGAGCTCTGGCGGAAGCACAACGTGAACCCGCTGAAGGGCTGCCTGCCGCAGCTCGCGTCGATGCCGATCTGGTTCGCCCTCTACACGACGCTGCAGACCGCGGTCGAGCTCTACAACATCCCCTTCCTCTGGTTCCCGAACCTCGCGGCCGCGGATCCCCTCTACATCCTGCCCTTCATCATCGGCGGCACCTCGTTCCTGCAGCAGCGCTTGATGCCGATTCAGGCCGATGCGGCGCAGCAGAAGATGATGCTGTACTTCATGCCGGCGATGTTCACCGTTTTCATGCTGTTTTTGCCCGCCGGCCTCGGGGTATACATGTTCACGAACGGCGTGCTCGGTATCCTCCAGCAGCAGGCGGTCGAGTGGCACGCTCGCCGGCACCTCGCTCGCGGTGGCGGCCCGGGCGACGGAGGAATCAAGGTGAAGGTCGTGGAGGAGAATGCCCCGGGCGCGCGCAAGCCGAAGTCGGGCAGCGCGGGCGGGAAGGGGCCCCGCGACGCGAGCGGTAAAGATTCGAAAGCGCCGGGCGATGGCAATCGCCTGCTCGGCAAGGGAAAGGCGTGAGAAGCCCAATGAGCGAAAGCCAAGATTTCAGCGACGACGGCTGGGAAGACGAAGACGAGACGGAAGGTGCGGAGGACTCGGGGCCGGATTCGGACTCGGACGACATCGAGGGGAGCGAGAGCGAAGAGGACGCCTCCGCCGCCGAGCACGATGCACCGAGCGAGACCCAGGCTGAACGCCCCGACGACGACCGCCGCCGGCGGCGCCGACGCGAGCCGGATCCGGTTCCGAACGACGAGCGCACCGCGCAGGCCCTGAAGTTCGTGACTGACGTCGTCAAACAGATGGAAATGGACTGTCGCGTGCGGCTCAAGCGCCCGCGCGAGGGCAACTCCGAGGACGAGATCAGCATCGAAATCGCCGGACGTGACGCTGGCCGTATCATCGGCAAGAAGGGCCAGGTGCTCGCGGCCTTGCAGTTCTTGACCCATCGCGTCGTGAACCGCCCGGGGATCGACAAGCGACACGTGACGGTCGACGCCGAGGGCTACCGCAGCCGCCGTGACAACTCGCTCGCGACCATGGCCAAGCGGCTCGGCCGCCAGGCCGTGGAAGAGGGCAAGATCATTACGTTCGAGCCGATGAACCCGCGCGACCGTCGCGTCGTCCATCTGGCGCTCGCCAAGTTCGAAGGCGTCATCACCCGTAGCGAAGGTGAAGGCGAGGACCGTCGCGTTCAGATCATCCCGGTGCGCCGTCCGTCACCGAGCGCCGAATCGAACCACTGACGCCGCGGCGCGTGCCCATGAGGAAGGCCTCGCTTGACCCGGCGTAGAATGCGCTAGGCTTCGCGAGGCCATCATGCGGCAAATCCTTCAATCCAGGCGTCTCCTTACCACCCTGCTCGTCGCCAGCGCTGCCTGGGCGACGGTGGCGTGCGGCGGGCCGCGCGCGGTGCGCGGCGAAGAGGTCGAGGGGCTCGACGATCAGGCCATGAGCACTGGTCTCGACAAGCGCGACCTCGACAAGATGCTGCACGAGAACATGAAGGCGCTCCAGGCGTCTCCCATCATCCAGCGCTGGCAGGGTGAGTCTCGTCCGGCCGTCGCGGTCTTGCCGCTCCGTAACGAGACCACCGAGCACATCGACAGCGCGCTCGACGCGCTCTTGAGCGACATCGAGACCACGCTGGTGAACGCCGGACACGTCAGCGTCGTCAACATGCAGGCGCAACCCGAGCTCATCGAGCAGATCCGCCAGCAGTACAGCGAGGCCTACGAC
>JAEZYO010000582.1 GCA_023419055.1 Pseudomonadota bacterium
GCGCGGTACGAGAGGTCGAGGTCCTCGGTCAGCGTGTCGTGCTGCCAGCCCCCGGCGCTCTTGATGGCTGCCCGACGCCAGATGCCGCCGGTGCCGGAGAAGTTGAACATACAGCCGGTCGCGAAGCGCGCGCGGTTCTCGACCAGGTGGTGACCGTCGAGCATCAAGGCCTGGATGCTCGTGAGCAGGCTGTGGCTGCGGTTCATGTGACCCCAGCGCGTCTGCACCATGCCGATGCGCGGGTCGTTGAAGTGGCCGACGACCTCTTTCAAAAACGAAGGCTGCGGGATGAAGTCGGCGTCGAAGACGGCGATGAGCTCACCCTTGGCGAGCGACAGCCCGTGGTCGAGCGCGCCCGCCTTGTAGCCGACGCGGTTCGGTCGACGCACGTAGACGGCATCGATGCCCTGCTCGCGGAGCTTCGTCACCGCGGCTCGCGCGATGGTGACGGTCTCGTCGTTCGAGTCGTCGAGGATCTGGAGCTCGAGCTTGTCCCGCGGGTAGTCGAGCGCACCCGCGGCCTCGATGAGGCGCCGAGCGACGGTGGCCTCGTTGTAGAGCGGCAGCTGGACCGTCACCCGCGGCAGCTCGGCCGGGAGAGCGTTCGGCGCCATGGCTCGGTCGAGCTTCTTCTTGTGCCAGACGCACTGCAGCGAGAGCAGGGCGCGGTGCACGCCGTAGGAGCAGAGGAAGAGAAGGACGGAGCCGTAGAGCAGCAGCAGGACGAGGTGCATGGGCTACGAAAATGGCGAGTAACATTCGCCATCTGCGCAAATGTCACCGAATTGTAAATCGTTGCACCGAGATGTAGGTGGCTGTCGCGCACCGCAACGGACTCACCCTCCAGAGCTACCAATTTGTGCCAATACTGGAATGCTGGTTACAAGTTGGAACTGGTCCCAGATCGAGCCCCGCCGAAATCGAGTTTCCCCCTCCCTTCCCTCCCGGTGCCCGAGCCGTCCTGCTTCGAGACGCCTCAGCCGCCGATGAGCCAATCACCGCCGATGCCGAGCAGGAACAGCTGGTGCCCTGCGCGGTTGTCCTCGGGGATGTCGGCGGTCTCGTCGGAGTCGGGCACGGTCGGCGACGCGGAATCGATCTGAGTCTCCGTCTTCGTGAACTGCGCGAAGCTTGCCAGCATGAAGGGCGTGATGTGGAAGTACTTGCCGAGCGGGATGATCGCGCCCCCGCCGATGCGGAGGCTCGGAGCACCCTTGAGGGTGATGTCGCGCGTCAGGCTCGGCGTCGCGACCTCGTCGTGCCACCGGAAGTCGTGCACGAAGCCGATGCCGATCTCGCCGAAGCCGCCGAAGCGATGAGGCTCGGTCCCCGCGTGCAGGCCGAGCCCGAAGTCGACGCCCGAAACGCGCCCGTTGTCTTCGACCAGATCGCCCGGGCTCATATTGTAGAGGTCGAGGTAGAGCTTGCCGGCGAAGTACCGAGCGAAGGTCAGGCCGCCCTGGAGCTCGAGCCCGCCGCCTGCGCCCATGATGTCGCTCATCGACACCTTCGTACCTCCGCCCGTGCCGAGGTCCGCGCTGCCAGCCGTGCCGGCGGGGATCGCGCCGAAGAGCCTCACGCCCACGAACAGGCCGATGTTCTTCGCGCTCTTTTTCCCCTCGGGTGGCGCCGATTTCGTGCCGCTCCGTTGCTTTGCCGCGGGTGCCGGCGCGCCGGCGCCCGGAACGAGCTCGAGCGCGACCGACTCCTTTTGGCCGGGGGCTAGCGTGATCCGCTGCTCGCCGGTGGCATAGCCCGGCGCGGTAGCGGAGACGTGATGCTCACCGGGATCGATCGGGCGATCGACCCCGAGCGCAGCCGACGAGACGACGATGCCGTCGATGCGCACCTCGAGCCCCTCGGCGGCCGGAGTCACCTCCACCTTGAGTGAAGGGATCTTCGGCTCGAGCTCCGCGAGCTCCTTCTTGCCCTCGTCGATGGCTTGCTGGAACGCGTCCGGCGCGCCGTGGTCGAGCTTCACGCGCACGAGCTTGCGATAGGTCTCGGCCGCTTCGACCCAGCGGTTCAACGCGCTCTCCGCGCGCGCGATGTAGAGCAGGTGCACGGGCGCGTCGTAGAGCGCCTCGGCGCGCTCGAGCTTGTCGAGCGCCTCCGGGTACTTGCCCGCCTGATAGAGCTCGATACCCTCCGTCGCGAGCTTGCGCGCTGTCGCCTTGTCCGCGGCGTTCTCGGCCAGCGCCTCGAACGGCGTCACGAAGAGCGCGGAAGCGAGCAACCAGGAAGCCAAGCGCCGTGAGCGGAGCCGAGCGGTGTGCATGCGAACATTCCAGCACAACTCTGCCGCCCATTGCGCTCCCATGTCGGAGCCGCTCCGGGAGGCCCACGCAGAGCCCTCGGCCCGCCGATTGGCGTCGGGGGCTCGATGAATGGGGCTTAGCGCTCGTCAGCGGAAGACGCACTCACGCGCGACGCAGAGCAGGCCATCGGGACAGCGGACGTCGCAGCCGCCGCAGTGCGTGAACCAGCGCGAGCACCCGAGGCGCCGAGCCACCACTCGCTGCTCTGCCCGTTCGCCTTCACGTCGTCACCGGTCAGCTCATTGACCGGACATCAGCCGCTCGAGAGCGCGCATCACCTGCGTGAGCCCTGCGCCCCCGTAGAGATCGTTCGAGGGCGCGGTCAAGGACCGGCTCGTCGCGAAGAAGACGCCGGCGTGACGCGAGCCGCCGCCCATCGCGATGCCGCCGGAAACTGATCGAACGGCAGCTCGGCGACGGTGTTCTCGCGGTCGCTGTACACGACGCCTTCACACACGACCGGCGCGTACGCGATGTGGCTCGTGTAGTACATCTCCTCGGCGAAGACGAAGAAGTCCTCGGTGTCTTCGTTCTTCATCACGTTCGCGATCACCGGGCGGAAATAGCGATCGTAAGCGCCCACCTCGCCGAAGACGTTCGCGTTCGTGTACGCCGCCTGCCGCAACGTCTCCCAACGTACCGATCCCGGGAGACCGCGCGCGCCGTCAGGCCAATACGGTTCGCGTAGTCCGCCGCAGATGCCGGCTCGGCAGTGAGAGTCGCTGATCCGAGGACGAAGAGCGGGAGGCATCGTTTCATGCGACGGTTCTGTGATCGCGCAGCGGACAGAACCCTCGAGGGTAACGAGGCGGCCTCGCTCTCGAGAAGAGGCGCAAAAGGCTACACCTCGCCGCGCAGGCGCGACGAGCGGAAGCGGCGGAGCGGCTCGCCCCTCAGTAGCCGATATCGATCTCTTTGCCGGGCGGCTTACCCTGCTGCGGCGGCTTCGGCTGGGCAGGTCGCACTTGAGCGGGCCGCACTTGAGCGGGCCGCACCTGGGCGGGCCGCACCGGGGGCGCAGCTTCGGCCTTTACCGGTGCGGCGGACGCGGAGACGGAAGGAGCCGCCGCGGTCTCGGGCACGGGAACTTGCTCGACGACCGGCGTCACGGACGCGGGCACCGCGGGCGAGACCTTGTCCTCCACGGCGAGCGCCGTGGCTGGCGGAGGCGGGGACGCGACCTCCGCGGAAGCTGCGCCGCCGCCGGAGAAGACCTTCGCCACGGCGAGGCCACCGACGCCGAGGGCGACGACCGCAGCAAAACCGAGCGCCACGAAGAGACCGACCCTGGGCTTCGGTGTGTTCGCGGCCGGCGTGGGCGTCTGAGTGATCGGCGCGCCGGTCACGAGCTCGCGCTGCGAGCCCATCGGCGTCATGGCCGAGTGGACGGCGTGGTAGCCCCCGCTCTGGAGGCTCGGCGGCGGCGTGAACGGCATTTCCCCGGTCGCGTAACCGCCGCGGGCGCTGAGCCCGCAGAGCGCGGCGAGGGACGCCGCCTGCTCCGCCGCCGACTTGAAACGCTGCTCGGTTTCACGCGAGAGCGACTTCATGATCCAGGCGTCGAAGCCGGGCGGGACGTCCGGCGCGAAGTGCGAGGGCACCGGGATCGGCGCGGTGCAGAGCTTGACCAGGAGGTCGCCGACCGCTTCACCCTCGAAGGGGAGCTGGCCCACCATGCAGCGGTAGGCGATGACGCCGATCGACCAGAGGTCCGAGCGATAATCGACGCTGCGGAGCCCGCGCGCCTGCTCCGGGCTCATGTAGTACGGCGTACCGAGCACCGAACCCGTGCGCGTCGCGCTCGAGTTGCCCGTTGCGGCGTCAGTGAACTTCGCGATGCCGAAATCCACGACCTTTACGATGTCGGCTGCGTCTTCGTCGTCCCAGACGAGGAAAATGTTTTCAGGCTTGAGATCGCGGTGAACGATGCCCGCGGCGTGAGCCTTGGAGAGCGCGCGGCAGACTTGCTGGAGCAAGCGCGCGGTGTCCTTCGGCGCGAGCCGGCCCACTCGATCGAGCCGCCGATCGAGCGGCTCGCCCTCGAGGAACTCCATCACGATGAACGGGCGCCCGTCTTCCATCACCCCGTGGTCGTAAACCTCGACCACGTGCTTGCTCTTCAGGGTGGCGGCGGCTCGCGCCTCGTTCTCGAAGCGGGTGCGTGCCTCCGTGCTGTTCACGTGCTCGGCCTCGATGAACTTGACCGCCACGCGCGTGCCGAGCGTCGAGTGGACGCCCTCCCAGACCGAGCCCATGCCTCCACGGCCGAGCAACCTCGTCAGCCGGTATTTACCGGCTACGATGGCCTTAGGAACTTCGGGCTCCGCTTCCACCAAGGGACTTAGCCTAGTCGTAGGGCCAGCGAAAAGCTAGCCGCAGGGAGTGTCGCTGACGTTGGCAGGGACGACGGAGCATACGATCGTTTTGTCTCCGTGCTTCCCACCAAGCGTCAATCATCAATCAATGACTAAGGCGAAAGGTACGCGCCGCCCCTTCGAACGATCTCCTCTCGAAGGAGCACCCACCGGAGCCCCGGTATAAGCGCGAAATCGGGGAGCGCGGACGCGGGCATACCAGGCCGAAAGGCCAGGTTCCTCACCTTGGAGCAGATTCTGCTCCCCGAGCGAGCGCAAAGCCGAAATTCGCGACTAAGCTACCGGCCCCCGATGGCCACGGCGCTCTTTCCGCCCGCATCGCCCGACGTCCTCTACCTGATCGATCTCAGTGGATTCGTGCTCAGGGCGTATCACGCCATTCAGAGCGCGCTCACGAGCCCGTCCGGAGAACCCACGCAGGCAGTTTTCATCACGCTGAACATGATCGAGAAGACGGTGCGCGAAAAGCGCCCCGCTCTCCTCGCCGTAGCGATGGACTCGGGTCGTGAGACATTTCGGAAACAGATCTTTCCCGAGTACAAGGCGCACCGCCCGCCGCAGCCCCCAGATCTCAGCCAGCAGATGCGGCGCTGTGAGCAGATCGTCGAGGCCTTCGGCATCCCGATCCTGAAGCAGGAGGGCGTGGAGGCCGACGATCTGATCGCCTCCGCGGTCGCCTGCGCGAGAGCGCGCGGTCTCCGCGCCGTCGTGGTCGCCTCCGACAAGGACCTGATGCAGCTCGTGGGAGACGACGTCCTAATGTGGGACACCATGCGCGACCGGGTCATCGGTCCGTCGGAGGTGGAGGAGCGCTTCGGCGTTCGGGTCGACCAGCTCGGGGACCTCCTGGCCCTGATGGGCGACACCTCGGACAACATCCCCGGGGTGCCCTCGGTCGGGCCGAAGACGGCGAAGGAGTTCCTGGTCGAGTACGGGAACCTCGACGGGCTCTACGCTCACGTCGATCAGATCAAGCGCAAGGCGGCGCGCGAAGCCCTCATCAACCACAAGGATTCGGCGTACATCAGCCGGCGCCTGGTCGAGCTCAAGGCGGACTGCCCGCTCGAGTTCGATCTCGAGAAGCTCCGGTATCAGGGCAAGAACCCCGTGCGCCTCAAGGAGCTCTACGCGGAGCTCGGCTTCTTGCAGAAGCTCGCGCAGATCGAGAAGGAGATCGCCGAGGCGGGCAGCGCGGGAAGCAATGCGGCGAGCGCGCCCGTCGAGCCCGCGCCACCGGTGACGCTCGTCGCGAAGGCGGAGTATCGGACGCTCGCGGAGCTCGCCGAGCTCGAGGCGTTCGCGGCCGAGACCGAGCGAGCTGCCAGGCTTTCACTCGAGGTGGCGCTCGACCTTCAGGACGCGAACCGCGGGCGCCTGGTGGGCCTCGGCTTGTCGATCGAACCGGGGCGCGCCGTCTACGTCCCCATCGCGCACCGGTACATCGGCGTCCCCAAGCAGTTCGCGCTCGCCGAGGTCGCGCGCGTGCTCGGGCCCCTGCTCTCGAACCCGGGGCTCAAGAAGGCGGGCCTCGATCTGAAGACAGCGAGCGTCGCGCTCGATCGCGCCGGTATCGCGCTCGACGGCTACGACTTCGACGCCAAGCTCGCAAGCTACCTGCTCGACCCCGAGGCGCGCCATGATCGGGAAGCGCTCGCCCAGCGCGAGCTCGGCATCGCCGCCACCGCGTTCGACGAGCTCACCAAGAAGGGTCGCGGACCAAGGCTCGGCTTCGACGAGATCCCCGTGGAGGAGGCGACCGAGTACGCGGCGGCGAGCGCCGATTTCGCGCTGCGCCTCGCCGAACGGCTGCGTCCTCGCCTCGCCGAGTCCGGCCTCGAGAAGCTCTACGACGACGTCGAGCTCCCGCTCGCCCATTTCTTGGCAGAGCTCGAGCGACGGGGGGTCCGCATCGACACCGAGGTGCTCTCGAGCCTCGGCGCGGACTGCGAGGCCGAGCTCAATCGTCTCGAGAAGGAGGCCCACCGCATCGTGGGCCGCGAGTTCAACGTGAACTCGCCGCGCCAGCTCGAGACCATCCTGTTCGACGAGCTCAAGCTGAAGCCGCTGAAGCGCACCAAGACTTCGCGCTCGACCGACGCCAAGACGCTCGAGGCGCTGGCCGAAGAGCACGAGCTCCCCGCCGTGATCCTCGAGCACCGCCAGGTCGCCAAGCTCAAGGGAACCTACATCGACGCGCTGCCGTCGCTCGTGAGCAAGGACGACGGGCGCATCCACACCTCCTGGGAACAAGCGGTCGCCGCCACGGGTCGGCTCTCGTCCTCCGATCCGAACCTGCAGAACATCCCGATCCGCAGCGAGCTCGGCCGAAAGATCAGAGCGGCCTTCGTGCCTCCCCCCGGCCACGCCATCGTGAGCGCGGACTACTCGCAGATCGAGCTCCGCGTGCTCGCCCACCTCTCGCAGGACCCGGTGTTGCTCGAGGCGTTCAGGACGGGCCAGGACATCCACTTGCGCACCGCGATGGAGATCTTCGGGGTCACCGAGGAGACGGTCACGCGCGAGCACCGCACTCGCTCGAAGGCGGTGAATTTCGGCGTGATCTACGGGCAGGGTGACAGCGGGCTCGCCAAGGCGCTCGGCATCAAGCGCACCGAGGCCGCCGAGTTCATCGCCGCTTACTACCGCCGCTACGAAGGCGTGCGGCGCTTCATGGCGGAGACGCTCGAGAAGGCGCGCACCGGCGAGGCAGTGCGGAGCGCGCTCGGCCGGCGCCGCCTCTTGCCCGCGATCCGCAGCGCGAACCGCTCGGAGCGCCTGGCCGCGGAGCGCATCGCGATGAACATGCCGATTCAGGGCACCGCCGCCGACATCTTGAAGCTCGCGATGCTGGCGCTCCGCAAGCCGCCGACGCCGGGGACCCGCATGATCCTGACCGTCCACGACGAGCTCGTGTTCGAGGTCCCCTTCGAGGAGGTCGACGCCGCCTGTGCCGGCATCAAGTCCGCGATGCAGGGCGTCTTCCCGCTCGAGGTTCCCCTCGTCGTCGACGTCGGCCACGGCCCGAACTGGAACGCCGCGCACTGACCCGATGACGCTCCTCGCGAAAAGCTCGAAGATCCCG
>JAEZYO010000637.1 GCA_023419055.1 Pseudomonadota bacterium
TCTTCGACCAGAGCTTGGTCTGGAAGATCCGCGGCGCGAGCCAGTACAACATGCCGAACGTCATGAAGCCGTTCCAGCCGAGCGCGCCGCTGTGCACGTGCGCGATGGTCCAGTCGGTGTAGTGCGAGAGCGCGTTCACGCTCTTGATCGAGAGCATCGGGCCCTCGAACGTCGCCATGCCGTAGAAGGTGATGCCGACGACGAAGAACTTCAGCACCGGGTCCTCGGCGACGCGATTCCAGGCGCCGCGAAGCGTGAGGAGCCCGTTGATCATCCCGCCCCACGACGGCATCCACAGCATGACGCTGAACAGCATGCCGAGCGTGGCGGCCCACTCCGGCAGCGACGTGTAGTGGAGGTGGTGCGGCCCCGCCCAGATGTAGATGAAGACCAGCGACCAGAAGTGCAGGATCGACAGCCGGTACGAGAAGACCGGGCGGTTCGCCGCCTTCGGCATGAAGTAGTACATCAGGCCGAGGAACGGCGTGGTCAGGAAGAACGCGACCGCGTTGTGCCCGTACCACCACTGCATGAACGCGTCCTGCACGCCCGCGTAAATTCCGTAGCTTTTCCCTGCCGTGACCGGGATGACGAGGTTGTTGAAGATGTGCAGGATCGCGACCGTGACGATGGTCGCGATGTAGAACCAGATCGCGACGTAGAGGTGCCGCTCCCGCCGGCGCGCGATCGTCACGAAGAAGTTCACGGCGAACGCGACCCAGACGACCGCGATCGCGAGGTCGATCGGCCACTCGAGCTCTGCGTACTCCTTGCTTTGCGTGATGCCGAGCGGGAGCGTGACCGCCGCGGCCACGATGATGGCCTGCCACCCCCAGAAGTGAAACTGACTGAGCTTGTCGCTCCACGTGCGCGCCTTCAGCAGGCGCTGACTCGAGTAGTAGATGGCGGCGAAGATGGCGTTGCCGGCGAAGGCAAAGATCGCCGCGTTCGTGTGCAGCGGCCGGAGGCGCCCGAAGGTGAGCTCCGGCATTCCGAAGCTCAACCCGGGCGCGACCAGGATGACCGCCAGGTAGAGGCCGATCAGGGTCGCGACCAGGCCCCAGGCGATGGTGGCGAACGCGAACTTCCTGACGATGGCGTCGTCGTAAGTGAAAGTTTCGGGGGCGGGGGACATCTGCCGCCCGCCCTTTTCAAGAGGCGTGCCGCCGCGAAGTGGCGGAATTTATCGGGCAGTTCGTGATCCACCCTCACGAAGCGAAGGCCCGTGAGCGCGCAGGTTCTGCGTCTCCGGTCGAGACGAGCGCAGCGACTGCACTCCGCTGCAAACCTGCTCGCGGTCGCGCGGCGCCATGGGGAGAGCTGGCGGGACGGGACAGAGTGATCACCTTGAAGGGTGACAAGGTTCGTCCAAGAAAGGAGGAGGGCATGGGCACGTTGGGAACGGGCGAGATCGCCGACAAGACAGGGGCCAAGGGGACCGCCACGACGAAGGCCGAGACTTTGGCGCGCTCGCTGTACGACAACTTCAACGCGCACAAGCTCGAGGAGGGAGCGAAGCTCGTCGCCGACGACTGCGAGTGGGTCGACGTCGCGTCCGGAGCGGTCTTCAAAGGCCCGAAGGGCTACCTCGAGTTCGACGACGGCTGGCTGACGGCTTTTCCGGACGGTCAGGTCGAGGTCACGAACGTCGTTTGCGAGGGAGACATGGTCGTGACGGAGTTCACGGGGCACGGGACGCACCAGGGGCCGCTCACGGGCGCCCAGGGGACCATTCCCGCCAGCGGGCGGAAGGTGGACCTCAAGTGCCTGGAGGTGCTCCAGTTTCGCGGCGGAAAGATCACGCGGGCGCGGATGTATTACGACTCCGGCTCGCTGCTCCGTCAGGTCGGCGCGATGTAGGTGAGCGGAGGGGCGCCGCGGGGCGCAGGAAGTGCCGTCCCCCCTTCGCCGAAGGCGCACGCATTGCGCGGAGACCCAGGAAAGACGCAGGAAATGGCCCGGCACGCTTCCTGCTGAGGTGCGGTCAGGAGCAACTCATGATGACCCACCTCTGGCCATTCGATCGCGCAGCCCGCGTGAGCGGCGGCCTCCTCCTGTTCGCTTCACCCGCCCTGAATCTCCACACCTACCCGTGGAACCTCCTCGGCCTCGTCGTGATGCTGACCGGGTTCGTGGGCTTCTGCCCGCTCCACGAGATCGTCGCTCGCGCAGGAGCGCTCTTCGCCGCGGAAGAGCGGCGCGTGGAGCTGCCTGTGCGCTCGGGCGATCGCTGAGCTCTCGGTAAGCAAGAGGACGAACCATGACGACGCGACGGAAGGAAGCGGCGAAGGTCCTGGTGGTGGGGGCGGGGCCGGTCGGGCTGTTCACGGCGCTCAGCGCCGCGCGCCGCGGCCTGGAGGTCGAGCTCATCGACCAGAATTGGCGCGGGTATACGCGAGGTCACGCGACGCTCTTACACCCACACTCTTTGCGCCTGCTCGGTGAGCTCGGGCTCGGAGAGAAGGTCCGCCGCGCGGGGCAAGTCCTCGATCGCTTCGTGATTTCGGTCGACCGAGCGCGGGTCGCCACACTCGAGCTACCGGAACCCGCGCTTGCCGTCCCGCAGACGACCCTGGAAGAGATTTTGCTCGAAGCGACGCGCGCGAGCGGGGTCGAGCTCAAGGCGCCCTACCAGGCGACTTCGATCGCCCAGACGCGCGACCACGTCAGGATCGGCGTGATCCGGCGCGAGCTCGTGCGGCTCGGCTCGCCGGCGCAATACAGCGCGTGGGAACCGGTGGAGTCGTTCAGCTGGCAAGCAGACTTCGTCATCGGCGCGGACGGCTACGACTCCGGGGTTCGGTCAGCGTTGGGTATCGAGGCCGTGGACCTCAACGGGGCCGAGACCTTCGCCATCTTCGAGTTTCCGAGCGCCGTCCCTCCGAGCTCGGAGATCGAGCTGTCCTTCGAGGGCGATCTCGGGGCGACGCTGCTCTCGCTCCCAGGGGGACGCGTGAGGGCAGCATTTCGTACCACCCACGGCTTCGACGAGATCCAGGACCTCGAGCACCTACGGCGGCTCGTGAGCGCTCGCATGCCCGGGTACCAGGGAGTCGGCGACAGCATCGACTGGGGGCTCATGACCCATTTCGAGCGACGGCTGGTGCGCCGGTTCGGGGTCGGGAGAGTCTGGCTCGCCGGCGACGCGGCGCACGTGACGAGCCCTTTCGGTGGTCAGAGCATGAACGCGGGCATCCGGGAGGGACACGAGTACGTCGCGCGCATCGCGTCGGCAGCCGACGCCGCCGAAGCGAAGCAGAGTCTGGGCGCGTTCGCCGAGCGGGAGACGCGCGAGTGGTACCGCCTGCTCGGCGTGAACGTCACCTTCGAGCTCTTGCCGCACGCGCCACCCTGGCTCAAGGCGCACGCCCGGCGCATCGTCCCCGCCCTTCCGGCCACGATGCCGGAGCTCGACGGGCTCCTCGAGCAACTCGGGGTCGCGATCCGCTGAGGTCTAGCGCCGGCGCTCGGCGAGAATGCCTTCGAGCGTCTCGAGCAGCTCGCCGACGGCGATCGGCTTGGTGAGGTAGCGCCTGAAGCCTGCCGCCGCGGCCTTGGCGCGGTCGCTCGTCATGGCCGCCGCGCTGAGCGCGATCACCGGAATTTCGCTGGTTTCTGGCCACTCCTGGAGCTTCTGCGTGGCCTCGTATCCGCTCATGCCGGGGAGGTTGATGTCCATGATCACGACGTCGGGCCGGCGCTCCCGCACGAGCTCGATCCCGACCTCGGCCGTCGGAACGCACACGAGCTCGACGTCTTCGAGCTCGGTCACGACCTCGCGCATGAAGGCGACGTTCGAAGGGTTGTCCTCGATGTACACGATAGTGCGAGAACCAGCCTGGGCCGTCGCGGTCGCGCTTTCTCGAGCCGACGGAGCGGCGATCCCGGCGCCGCTCCGTGCGCGACGGTAAGCGGGGAGCTCGAGCCAGAACGTCGAGCCCGAACCTTCGGTGCTCTCGAACCCGACGCTCCCGTGCATCAACTCGGCCAGGCGCTTGCTGATCGTGAGCCCGATGCCCGTCCCCTCGATGGGTCCGGTTTCCTGGCCCGCGCGGTGGAAGGGTTGAAAGATCTTGTCCTGTTGCTCGAGCGGGATGCCGATGCCGTCGTCGCTGACGGTTACGCGAAGCGAGCCACGCTCCTCGCTCACCGCGAAGCGCACGTTGCCCCCGGATCTCCCGTACTTGATGGCGTTCGAGCCGAAGTTGAGGAGCACCTGGGCGAAGCGTGTGCGATCGGCGACGACCTCGGGCGCTCCCACGATTTCGGCCATGTGGAGCTGGATGGCGGCGCGATTCGCCATGGGCGCCAGGGTGGACCCGACCTCCGCGAGCACGGGGCCGACCTCCACCGGCTCGAGCGAGACGCTGACCCGACCGGCCTCGATGCGTGAAAGATCGAGGATGTCGTCGATGAGGCGCAAGAGGTGCTCTCCACCCGTGAGCACGTGGGCGAGCTTCTGCAGCTGTCGCTCGTTGAGCGGCGACTTCTTGTCCCGCTGGAGGAGCTGAGCAAAGCCCAATATGGCGTTGAGGGGCGTGCGGAGCTCGTGGCTCATGGAGGACAGGAACTCGCTCTTCGCGGAGCTCGCCGCCTCCGCGAGAGCGCGCGCCGCGGTGAGCTCGCGCTCGTGCTGGACGTTCTCCGTGAGGTCCCAAATCGTGCTCACGATGCCGCCCTCGAGCGTGCGCCGGGCCGTGACTCGCAGGTGCCGGCCGTCGCGCGTCCGAAGCTCGAGCGTGCCCACGGGGTTCGCGTGGTAGGCCAGGCATCGCGAGCGAAAGGCCTCGGCGCTCTCGCCTTCGATCTCGAACCCGTCGCGCGCGAGGTTGTCGTCGAGGATTTGCCCGAAGGTGGAGCCGACGAGCGGGTGGTTCGAAGTCGCGGAGAAGAGGCTGCGGTAGGCGCTGTTGCAGAGCACGAGCCGATCTTCGGCGTCGTAGATCGCGAAGGGATCCTGGATGGCCTCGACCGCGCTCAGGAGGCGATCGCTCGCGAGCCGCTCGGCGGCCTCGGTGCGCTTGCGCTCGCTGATGTCGCGGATCGCGCTCGAGACGAAGCGGCCCTCTTCCGTGACGAGGGGGCTCAGGCTGATCTCGACCGGAAACTCCCGGCCGTCTCTTCGCAGCCCGAAGAGCTGGAGGCCTGAGCCCATCCCGCGCGGATGGGGGTCGAGCGCGTAGCCGCGGCGGTGAACCTGGTGTTGCGTGCGGTAGCGCGCGGGGATGAGCTTCTCGATCGGCTGCCCGATGAGCTCTGCCCGCGTGTAGCCGAAGAGCGCCTCGGCCTGCGCGTTGACGATCGCGATGCAGCCGCTCTCGTCGACGATCACGATGGCGTCGGGCGCCGACTCGAGCAGGGCGCGAAACTTCTGCTCGGCGCGCCGCTGTTCCGTCACGTCGCGGATGGCGCTCGAGATCAAGAGCCGCTCTCCCAGCTTCAGTGGACTCAGGC
>JAEZYO010000661.1 GCA_023419055.1 Pseudomonadota bacterium
CCCCCGAGCGCGAGCACGCCGAGCTGAGCGAGCGTGGGTAGCGCCTGCAGCGTCGCCGAGTAGTGGGCCGTGAGGCGAGCGGTGCGCAATCGGGAGCGGAAGAGGTCGCGGGCGCGCCGCAAGAACAGCGAGATCTCTTGCTCCTCCTGACCGAACGCCTTCACGACGCGCACACCGGACACCGCTTCCTCGACGACCCCCGCCACGGCGCCCGCCAGGCGCTGATCACAGAAGCTCGACTGGAACACCCGGTCGCGGAGCGAACGGAGAGAAGCAGGAAGACCGGGACGAAGACGCCGATCACCAGCGACAGCAGCGGTGACAGCGCGAGCATCACGACGATCGCCACCACGAGCAGCGTGACGTTCGCGACCAACAGAGGGATCTGGTTCACGAACATCTGGATCAGGGTCACGTCCCCGGTAGCCCGCGCCATCACGTCGCCCGTCGAGAGCCGGTCGTGCCGCGCGAAGTCGAGCGTGTGCAGGTGACGATGGATGGCGACGCGCAGATCGTGCTGGAGATCGAGGCTGGTCCGCGCCGCCAAGTAGCGGCGCTGGTAGTGCAGCACGAAGCCGAGAGCGCCGAGGGCGAGCAGCGCCGCGAGCCACGGGAGCAGCGGACGCTCGTGACTCAGCACCGCGTCGTCGAGGACGATCTTCTGGACGAGCGGCAAGAGTCCCATCAGGGCCTGCCCGACGACGGAGAGTACGACGCACCGAGCGAGCGCGCGGCGGTGACGGCTCAAATACGGCGAGAGCCGCACCCACCAACTGGGGCGCGGCTCTCCGCTCGATGACGTGCTGTCCGACAAGGTCTCAGAGTGCCTGTGCGGAGACGGTACCGAGCTTGGCCGGGGCGCGGGAAGCGAGCGCCTTCTGCGCGAGGGCGAGGGGGCGCGGGTCGATCCAGCTCCGGACGTCGAAGTTGCTCTTCAAGAAGCCCCAGTCGAAGAGGAAATCCTTGAAGTCCGATAGGGCCTCGATCGCAGACTCTTCGAGATCCGTCCGAAGGTGCTCGCCGACGTTCTTGCCGTACGCGCGCTCGACGGCGCCCTCCGTCGAGTTCGTCTCCTTGGCGACGTAAGCCACGGCGTCGCGGGGGTTGTCCGCCGCCCACTGCCCGGCGAGGAGCACGCGCTCCACGAGGCGAACGGCGAGGTCCAGGTTGTCGTCGAGGAGCTTGGCGTCGACGGTGAGTGTCCTCGGAGAGCCGTTGTTGACGCGCACCTTGGGATCCGAGTGCTTGCCGAGATCGAAGATCACCTCGGCACCGATGGCGTCGGCGATCTCGAGCCCGCGCGAGCCCTTGTGGAAGATCGCGTCGACCCGGCCGTCGAGCAACGCAGCGACCTCGGGGGACTTGCGCGGATCCCGGTCGCCGCTGCCCCAGCCGCGCGCGCCGGGCTGCGGCGCTTCGGCCTGCGGCAGATCGACGAGCTCGACGTGGCTCTTGTCGAGGCCCACGAGCTTCAGCGCTGCGGAGTAGGCCCGAAGCGTGGTGGCGCGCCAGAAGTCGATGGACGCGTGCGGGGCCGTCCGCACGCCGAGGCGCTTGTCGCGGAGGTCCTCTATCGAGCGGATGCCGTTTCGCGGCAGGGTGAGGATGACCTGCGCCTCGTCCGTCCAGGTGAGGCCGATCACGCGCGTCTCGCGCCCCGCCGCGCGCGCCCAGATCGCCGGGATGTTGCCTCCCTGGCGGAAGGAGTTGTCGAGCTTGTGATCGAAATGCGACTCGCGGAGGCTCGGGTCGACCTCGTCCTGCAAGGTGCGGACGGTGATGCCGTCCTTCTTGAACTCTTCTTCGAGGAAGCCGCGTTGAGCGGCGATGCCGAGCGGCGTCGGGACGGGGCAGCGCGTGTACCAGAGGGTGTCGATTCGGGTCATCTCGGTGGCCTTTCGATAGGTGTTGCGACTGGAGGCATGTCTACTATACAAGACGCGTGGCGCGGTCAACGACTTCCACGCCCGAGGAGCCCCCGATGCCGAGCGCCGAACGACGTGCTTTTCCGCGATCCCTCTTCTCGCGACGCCGCCTCGTGGTCGCTCTCCTCGGGCTCGCGATCGGGCTCGCTGCGTTCGTCTCCCTGCGCGCCCAGAAGGTCGAGCTTCCCCGAGCCGTTCGGATCGCGTTCGTGGGCACGGTTTCGAAGGGGGGAAAGCCCCAGCTCACGGGCGCCTCGGCGTTGATCGAGCAGCAAGGCTTGCTCGCGTCCGAGCTCGAGAAGCGCGGCGTCGCGCTCGAATGGGTGCCGATGCCGAACGCAGCGGTCGGCCCGATGACGAACGAGGCGTTCGCGAACGGCGGCATCGACTTCGCGAACTACAGCGAGCTGCCCTCGATCATCGCCAACGCGAACGGGATCCGGACGAAGCTCATCGTCCCGAGCGGGCGCGGAGGCGACACGTTTCTCGTGGTGCCGGCGGGCTCGACGGCGCGCTCGATCCACGACCTCAAGGGAAAGCGCATCGCCGTGCACAAGGGGCGCCCGTGGGAGCTGCCCTTCATTCGTTTGCTCGACTCGATCGGGCTTTCTTACGCGGACTTCAACATCCTCAACCTGAACCCGGAGACCGGGCTCTCCGCGCTCGCAGCGAGCAAGATCGACGGCCTGGTCATCACGACCACCGCCTATCAGCTCGAGGAACGCGGCGTGGCGCGGATCGTGTGGTCCACCGTCGGTAGGCCGCTCGACTGGAAGACGTTGGGCGGCCTGTGGGTGAAGGCGGAGTTCGCGGAGGCGCAGCCGGAGCTGACTCAGCTGGTGACGACGGCCTACGTGAGGGCCAACCACTGGTCCTCCAAGGAAGAGAACCGACCGGCGATGGTCGAGCTCGCGGCGCGCCTCGGCACGCCGAAGAGCGTGATCGAGCGCGACTACTCGACGAGCGACGTCACCTGGAAGGAGCGCTGGTCGCCGCTCTTCGACGAGACGCTCTTCTCACACTATCGCGCCGCTATCGCGTACGCGGTCGAGAAGCGCATCATCGGCAAGCCGTTCGACTTCCGCGAGAGCTCCGATCCGCGCTTCGTGGAGCGCGCCATCGCCGATCTCGGCTTGAGCGGGTACTGGAGCGGTGTCCGGCTGGGTGGGGGCGCGAACACCCCCGAGCCGGCTGGGGCGCGCCGCTAGGTGGCCTAGCGGCTCTCCACCTCCCGCAACTTCCCGGTTTTCACGTCGTAGATGAAGCCGCGAACCGGGACGTCCGTGCGCACGAGCGACGAGGCCTTGTAGGCCGCGATGTCGTCGTGGATCGAGCCGTCGAGATCTTTGAACGGCAAGAACGCGACGGCGTCCGCGTCCACTCGGCGCTTGTCGCGGAGGTCTCGGCGAATGCTCTCGTCCGAGAACGTCAGCATGCCGCAGTCGGTGTGATGGATGATCACGACCTCCTCCGTCCCGAGCAGCGTCTGGCTGATGGCCAGGCTGCGGAGCGCGTCGGCGATCCGGCCGCCCGCGTTTCGGATCACGTGAGCGTCGCCTTCCTCGAGCCCGAGGGCTCGCGCCGGGTCGAGTCGGGCGTCCATGCAGGCGACGATCGCCACCTTGCGGCTCGGGGGCAGCGCCAGGGCACCCTTTTCGAAGGTTTCGGCGTAGCGGCGGTTGGCTTTCAGGAACTCGTCAGCGACGGCCATGGGGAGTCTCCTCGTGGTATCTAGTTTACAGGACTGGATTGTTATTATAAGAGACGCGTCGGTGCGTCAACCGGACGCCCCGAGTCGAAAGCTCGACCCATGGCGCCGTCCAAGATTCGGTTTCTAGCGCTAGGCACAGCCACCTCACTGCTGGCCGCGGGCGCTGTCTTCTGGTTCCGCTCGGCACAGAACGTCGTCCCCGAAGCTCAGGCGCGCACGGCGAACGGCGCGATGGCCGCTGCGAGCGGCAGCGCGGGCAAGCGCGGGCCTGACCGGCCCGTGCCCGTACAGGTGGCTCGCGCCAGAGCGGCCGAGATCCGGGTAACCCGCAGCGGGCTCGGCAGCGTGGTCTCCTACCGCTCGGCGACGGTGAAGAGCCGAGTCGAGGGACAGCTCGTGCGCGTGCTGTTCGAAGAGGGCGCCCTGGTCGAGCGCGGTCAGGTGATCGCCGAGATCGACCCGCGGCCATTTCAGGCAGCGGTGCTCGAGGTTCAGGGCCGCGTGTCACGCGATCGGGCTCTGCTCGACAACGCGCGGCTCGACTTTCAGCGCTACCAGGCGCTCCGCACGGAACGCATCGCGAAGCAGGAGGACGTGGACGCCCGAGAGTCGCTGGTTCGACAGTACGAGGGCGCGCTCCTCGCGGGGGAGGGGGCTCTGAAGCACGCGAACCTGCAGCTCGGCTTCAGCCGGATCACGGCGCCGATCAGCGGGCGCATCGGGCTCCGGCAGGTGGACGAGGGTACAACGTGTCTCCGGGCGATCCGGAGGGCATCGCGGTCATCAACTCCGTGCAGCCGATCTCGGTCGTCTTCACGCTGCCCGAAGACGACGTTCCAGTGCTCAGTCGCCGCCTCTCGGCCGCGAAGGCGAAGGGGGAGTCGCTGCTCGTGGAGGCTTGGGACAAGGGCAGCAAGAACCTGCTCGGCAAAGGCAAGCTCGTGACGCTCGACAACCAGATCGATCCGTCCACGGGAACGGTGAAGTTGAAGGCAGAGTTCGCGAACGAGGACGCGGTCCTGTTTCCGAACCAGTTCGTCAACGTCCGGCTCGTGCTCGAGAGCGTCCCTGGGGCCATCGTGATCCCGCCCGCGGCGGTCCAGCGCGGGAGCTCGGGGCCGTTCGTGTACGTGATCACGGACGAGCGCTCGGTCGAACGCAAGCTCGTCGAGCTCGGGCCGCTCGACGGCGCCGAGCAAAGCGTGGCGAGCGGCGTCTCGGCCGGTGAGCTCCTGGTCGTGAGCGGCGCGGACCGGTTGCGAGAAGGCTCCAAGGTGCTCGTCTCGGAAGCCGGGCCAAAGACGGCGCGCGGCGGCTGACGGGCACGATGAACCTCTCGAAGGTCTTCATCCTGCGCCCGGTCGCGACCTGGCTCTTGATGATCGCCGTCCTGCTCGCTGGGGTGCTGAGCTACGGCTTGCTTCCGAAGGCGGCGCTTCCACAGGTCGATTACCCCACCATTCAGGTCGTCACGCTGTACCCGGGAGCGAGCCCGGACGTGATGGCGACGTCGGTGACGGCTCCGCTCGAGCGCCAGTTCGGCGCCATGGCTGGCCTCGCGCAGATGTCGTCGACGAGCTCGGGCGGCGCTTCGGTGATCAACCTGCGCTTCGCCCTCGACGTCGAGCTCGAGATCGCGGAGCAGACGGTGCAGGCGGCGATCAACGCGGCGGCGAGCTTCCTGCCGTCGGATCTGCCCACGCCTCCGATCTACAACAAGGTAAACCCGGCCGACGCCCCGATCCTGACCTTGGCCGTTACCTCGTCGGCGCTACCGCTGACGGCCGTCCAAGATCTAGTCGAGACACGGCTCTCGCAGAAGCTGTCGCAGGTCACGGGTGTGGGGCTCGTCACGCTGAGCGGAGGGCAACGACCGTCCGTGCGAGTGCAGGTCGAGCCGCAGGCGCTCGCGAGGCTCGACCTCGGCTTCGAGCACGTGCGGCAAGCCATCGCGCTCGCGAACTCGAACCAGGCGAAAGGCAGCGTCGACGGCCCGGCGCTCACGTACGCGCTCGAGGCCAACAGTCAGCTCAAGACGCCCGCCGACTACCGCGAGCTCGTCATCGCCGAGCGGAGCGGGGTCCCCGTCCGTCTCCAGGACGAGGCTCGTCGACGGCCAGAAGAGGACGGGTTTTCCCACTGACGAGGCCGTCAATCGCGAAAACCGCTCGCAAGCGCGTGAAAGGGCTGAGAAATCGCTATCTACCCGTGATGAGCTCGACCGAGAGCTCGGCGGCGAGCCTGACGAGCGAATCTTTTTTGCGGGTTTCATGACGGGTCAGCGTTACGCCACCCGAACGCCGAGCTCACCGAGCAGTCTGCGGCGGTGATCGAGAAAGCTCGGGTGGCTGCGATCCCTCGGCGTCGCATCGCCCGGGCGAAGATCGACCGCGAAGCGACCCTGACGGAGGATCAGAATACGATCGGCGAGGCGCAAGGCTTCGTCCACGTCGTGGGTGACGAGCAGGACGGCGGGCAGGTGCGTGCTGAAGAGCTCGCCGATGAGATCCTGCATCTGAAGGCGCGTCAGCGCGTCGAGCGCCGCGAAAGGTTCGTCGAGCAAGAGGAGCTCCGGCTCGCGCACCAGCGCTCGCGCGAGCGCCACGCGTTGAGCCTCGCCTCCAGAGAGCGTCGCTGGCCAGGCGCGGGCGTGGCTCGCGAGCCCGACTTCTTCGAGCGCCTTCAGGCCGCGTTGTCGCGTCTCGGCGCCTCCGGGCTGGCCGATGGTCACGTTGTCGAGCGCGCGGAGCGACGGCACGAGCCGAGGCTCTTGATACACGGTCGTGCGCGCGGGAGGCACGAGCACGACTCCGGCGTCGGGGAGCTCGAGCCCGGCGAGGACACGCAGCAGGGTGGTCTTGCCGGTGCCGCTCGGACCGAGCAGTACCACGAACTCACCCCGCCGGATGTCGAGGTCGACGCCGTCGAGCACGACGTTCTCGCCGAAGGCCTTGCGGAGCCCGCGCACGTGGACGGCTGCGCGCGCGGCGATCTCGGCGCGCCTGGTCGGGCGCGAGCCCGTGCTCACTTCGGTACTCATCCGCGCACCGTGCTGTGGCGTCGCCAAGGCATGCCGTAGCGCTCGAGCAAGCGGATCACGCCGTCGAAGAACAGGCCGAGCGCCGCGTAGAGCACCACGCACAGCACCATGTAGTCTTGCCGGTAGTATTGCTTCGCCAGCAAGACGAGGTAGCCGATGCCCTTCGTCGTGCCGACCTGTTCGGCCGCGATGAGCCCGACCACGCTGATGGAGAGGCAGATCCTGAGCGCCATCAGGAGGTTCGGCAGCGCGGAGGGCAGGATCACCTTCCAGAGCAGGCGTGCGCCACCGAGCCCGAAGCCGCGCGCGGCTTCCACGAGCTTCTTGTCGACGTTGCGCACGCCCAGGTACGAATACGCGTACATGGGGAAGGTCGACGAAGCGGCGATGAGCACGATCTTGAACTTCTCGTCGATGCCGAACCACGAGATGAAGAGCGGCACGAGCGCGAGGAACGGCACGGCGCGCAGCATCTGGAGCGTGGGATCGACGAGCTCCTCCCCGAGCGCCGTGAGGCCCGACGCGATCCCGAGCAGCAACCCGACGGCGACGCCGAGCGCGACTCCGAACACGGCTCGGCTGACGGAGGCGAGCACGAACTCGCGCAGCTGACCGCTCGCTTGCAGCTCGATGAACGCCGAGACCACTTCCGAGGGCGAGGCCAGCACGCTGCTCGGGATGGCGCCGCTCGAGGTGCCCCACCACCAGGCGAAGAATAGCGCGAGCGGGACGGTCGCGCGCAGCGTGAGGGAGAGCGTCCGCGGGCGCCGCTTCGTGCCGAGGAACGCGGGGCGCTCGAGTCGTTCGAGCGCGAAGGCGGGCCCGAGCTTCTCGTCCCTGCGTTCGCGGTTCTCCCCCGGCACCTCGACCGCGCGCGACGACTGACTCACGGCGCGACCCCCTTCGCGCGAGCCGCGCTGTCGACGTCGAAGACGATCTCGTCGACCGAGATGGAGCGGTCGATCGAGCGGTTCTGGAAGAGCAGCTTGGCGACGTTTCCGACCCGCACCTTGTCGGCCTCGGTCGGGATCCGCGGCACCGGCGCGGTGCGCGTCTCTTCGATGTCGACTTTCAAGAGCTCGCCGCTGACGGCGCTCGGACCCTTGTCGAAGAAGACGTTCTGGAACTTCTCCGGCTCGCGGTGCCCGAGGCGCACGAGATCGGCGTAGACGCGAACGAAGACTTGGAAGGCGGCCGGGTTCTTCTGAAGGAGCTCGACGTTGGCCGACGTGACCGTGACGTCGTCGGAGTCGAGCGCCGTCTCCTCGACGACGACGTTGGCTCCGTTCTTGATGGCCGTCGTGTAAAACACGTTGAAGGTCGCCCAGGCGTCGATCTTGCCCGTGGCAAAGGCCGCGGCTGCGTCGGGGGGCTGGATCGGAACGCGCGTGACTTTGTCGGCTGGCACGCCGTGCTTCTCGAGCGCCCGGAGGAGGACGTAGTCGCCGTGGGCGGCGAGGTTCACGGCCACTCGCTTGCCGACCAGATCCTCGACGCGCCTGATGCTGCTGCCCTTCGGCGAAATGATCCCGGACTGGCGCAGCCCCGCCGGATCGCCGATCGCGAAGATCTTGAACTTCAGGTTGTGCGAGAGAGCCCCGACGATGGGGCTCACCGCGGCGCCCGAGGCGTTGATGGCTCCCGCGTTCATGGCCTCGAAGTTGGCGCTGAACGCGCCGGCCGCGGGCACCCACTCGATCTTGGCGTTCACCTTCGCGAGCTCGGGCTCGAAGATCCGCTCGCGCTTGGCGTAGGCGAGCGGACCCGCGTTACCGGGATCCGAGAACTTGATGGTCACGGCCTCGTAGCGTGCGGCGCTCTCCGCAGCGGACGAAGGAGACTCGGCGGGCGCGGGTTCGGCCTGGGTGCGGTTGCACGCCGAAAGGACGAAGGCGACGCCGAGCGCGCCGAAACGCATGAAGAACGTGTTGAGCGCGGGGCGCCTTCGCTGACTGGGCACGGTAGACTTGCGTCTAGCATAGGAGACGTTGGTCTACTAGTGTGGATGTGGCGCGTTCAGGGCGCGGCAGCGGTATCGACGACCCGGAGCCCGGAACGAGCGATGAGGCGACGCGCAGCCGCGAGCGGGCGCGTGTCGATCCAGGCGCCCACGTCGAAATGGGTCGGGAGGTAGCCGCGCACGTGCAAAAACTTGATGAAGTCTGCGAGCGCCCCGATCGAGGACTCTTCGAGGTCGGTACCCAGGTGGCGGTTCACGTCGTCACCGTACGCCGCGCGCACCCAGCGCTCCGCGGAGTTGGTCTCGCGGGCGACGTAGGCGACGGCCTCGCGCGGGTGCGCCTCCGCCCACTCACCGGCGAGGATGGCTCGCTTCACGATGCGCGCGACGACGTCCGGGTAGTCGTCCGCGAGGTGGCCGTCGACCGTCAACGTGCGCGGAGAGTGGTTGTTCGCGCGGACTCGCACCTCCGGCACCTTCCACGTATCGAAGATCACGCGCGCCCCCGCTGAGTCGGCGAGCTCGAGGCCGCGCGAGCCCTTGTGGAAGATCGCGTCCACGGCGCCTGACTTCAGCGCGTCCACCTCGAGCGGTTCGCGCAGTGTGCCGGCGGGTCGATCGAACGAGTTGCCGCGGCGGGGGATGCGCACGAGCTCCACGTCCTCGAGCGACAATCCGGCGGTCTCGAGCGCGAGCTCGTAGACGCGCTCGGTCGTGGCCGCCCAAAAGTCGATCACGTCGTCGGGGCGCGTCGCGATGCCGAGCCGGCGCCCCCGGAGGTCCTTCACGCTCGAGATCCCCGAGTCCGGCAAGGTGAGGATCACCTGCGCCTCGTCGGTCCACGTGAGGCCGACCAAGCGGGTATCCCGCCCCGCGGCGCGCGCCCAAATGGCGGGCACGCTGCCGCCTTGCCTGAACGAGTTCTTCTGAGAGTGGTCGTAGTGCGACTGGCGGACGTCGCGTTCGGCCGCCTCACGGATCGAGGCGATCGCGATTCCGTCGCCCGCGAACTCCTGCTCGAGCCAACCGAGTTGAACCGCGATGCCGACGCCGGTGGGAACGCCGCAGCGGGTGTACCAGAGTGTGTCAAGCTTCGTCATCTAGAGGACCCTTTTCAAAGTCACGGCGCGAGCGATCCGGAGAGAAGCGGGAGCGCGTCGCTCGCCGGCGCGCCCTGTGCGTGAGAGATCGGTAAAGGCTCGCGGACCTTTCGAGGTGACGCCGCGCGCACGCCGCCGAGGAGCTTGTAGCCGGCGCCGCGTAGCGTCTCGAGGCGGAAGGCGCCGCCGAGCTTCTTCCGCAAGCGGCGTACGTGAATGTCGATCGTGCGGGGGCCCCCCGTGTAGCGCTCGCCCCAGACGTCGGCCAAGAGATCCCTTCGAGTGACGACTTCCCCGGTTCGCGCGTGAAGGTAGGAGAGCAGCCCGTACTCGCGGGCGGTGAGGCTCACCGAGCGACCGTCGAGCTTCACGTCTCGCCCCGCGGCGTCGAGCACGAGGCCCTGCTCCGCGGGCTGGGTCACGATCCGGCGCCGCCACTCGAGCGCGTCGAGGCGCCCGAAGAGCTCGCCCGCGCCGTAGGGGCGGACCAGGAAGTCGTCGAAGCCGCTCGCGGGCTCGTACAGGCCGATTTGCTCCGGCAAGAGCGACCAGAGCGCGAAGGCTTCCCTGAACTCTTCGTCGCGCCGGATCACGCCGAGCGCGAGCGGCGCCACCTCCGGATGATCTTCGGCCTCGAACACCAGCGCTCGCAGCGCCTGCGTCGAGTCGAGCGCAGGCGTCCGGTAAGCCGCGGGCAAGAGCAGCGGCTGGATCTGAAAGTGAAACCCAGCCGCCGTGCCCAAGCGCTCGAGGCGCTCCGCGTCGAGCGCGTGTTTGCCAACGACTGCGATCAGCATGGTTACTCCGTCAGGAAGGAGGCCACTTCCATGGTGAGCTCGTCGAGCATGGTCAGTTGCTCGCCGGCGGTAGAAAGCCGAGCTTTCGCGCTTCTTCGGTGAGCCCACTCATCTTGTACTGCTGAGCCAACACCCCGGGCCCGTACTCGCGCGAGCCGCCGATGGCTTCAGCGAGCAGCTGGAGCTTGGCGCCTTCTTCGAGGATCAGGATGAATTCGGCTGTCTTGCGCAGACCCTGGCGGCCCCAGACCGTGGAGCCCCCGTTGGCCTCGAGGATGGCGGGCAGGTGCGGATCGATCCGGAGCTTCTCGAGGATGAAGTCCTGCTCGGGCTGCCGGCGATCGATGTAGTTCGGGAGCTCCTTGGTGAGGAGGAAGCGCTGCACGGGCACGTAGCGGATCGGCAGCGTGCGGTGCGTCTGCGCCCAGGCGCCGAGGTACGGCGAGTGGACGTGGGAGACGGTCGTGATCTCCGGGTGTTGCTCGAAGATCTTCGTGTAGCGGCCGAGCGCGCCACCCCGGGCCTTGCCGAGGTAGACGGTGCCGTCGAAGCCGAAGACGAGCGGCTCGAGCGGGCGGTTCTTCTCGAAGGGGCCGGGATAGTTCAGCGAGAGGAGCTTGGTTTCGCCGGGGATGCGCTCGATGAAACCCACCGTGCCGTTGGCGGTGATGGTGCCCGTCTCGCGAAAGACCTGGAACGCCAGCTCGGCCTGCTCGATGGCTTCCACCACGAATTTGGTCGCGTGGCTGCCGAGTTCCTTTTCCGTCGTGCTCATTGCCTCTCTCTTTCTTGCGAAATGCTTCGCCGCTCGCTTCAACTCAAAGCGACCTGTCGCGGCCCTCTGCTCTCGGACGGTTGATCGCTCACGCGTGCTCGCACGAGCGGCAGCACCTCTTCTCCGATCCGGTACGCCTCCTCGAGGTGCGGGGTCCCCGCGAGGACGAAAGAGTCGACACCCACGCGCAAGTAGCGATCGAGCCACTCCGCCGCCTGCTCGTAGCTGCCCACCACGCCGATCGCAGGGCCTCCGCGGAACAGGCTGAAGCCGCCCCACAAACCCGGGCCGAACTTCTGATCGACGTCGAGATCCCGGAAGTGGCTCACGCGTTCGGGCCGGAAGGCACGCTGACGCTGGAACCCGACGGAGTCACCCGCGGAGGCGTCGAGCCGTTGGAGGCGCGCGGGGTCCAGGGCCGCGAAGCCGCGCTCGACTTCGGCCCAAGCTTCTTCTGCGGTCGGCCGCGCGAGGATGTCGAAACGCAGGGACACCTTCGCGCTCCGGCCCTCTTTCGCGGCGCGCTCCTTCACGCGATCGAGCTTCGGCTTCAGCGACTCGAGCGGCTCGAGGTGCGACAGGTAGTAGTCGGCGTGACGCCCGGCGGCGGCGACGGCGGCGTCCGAAGAGCCCGAGAAGTAGATTTCGGGTAGCGGCTGCGTGGAAAAGGGAGGTTCGAGCCCGCCGTTCTCTACTCGATAGAAGCGCCCTTCGAAGCTGAAGGGCGCGTTTTGCCAGACGCCCTTCAGCACGTCGAGGAACTCGGAGGTCCGCGCGTAACGATCGTCGTGCGCGACGCGATCGCCCCACCAGAGCTGAGCGGGGCCGCCGCCACCCGTGATGATGTTGTAGACCAGCCTGCCGCGCGACAGCCGCTGCAGGCTCGCGGACAGGCGCGCCGCGTGGACCGGGTTCACGAAGCCCGGCTGGAAGGCGATCATGAAGCGGAAGGTCCTGGTCTCGCGCGCGAGCGCGGGCGCGACCGTCCAGGGGTCGTCGGTCCCGGGGAACGAGGGCAGGAGTCCACCGACGAACCCCGAGTACTCGGCCGCGCGCGCGATGTCGGCGAGATGGTCGGCGTAGGCGAAGCCGTCCGGGCCGTCCGGCGCGGTGCCGGGCGCGAGGTTCCCGGGGCGATTCGGCGTCCAGTCGCCGCGGTTGTAGCCCTTTATCGCGAACTCTCCCTTGCAGCCGTGCATGGGGAGTCGAAAGTAGACGTCGATGCTCATGAGGTGCTCCGTCAGACCGTGGCGAGCGCGGGACCGGTCGCGATGCGTGAGGGCAGCCGCGGCAACACGTGCTCACCGAGCCGGTAGGCCTCCTCGAGGCGCGGCTGACCATCGAGCACGAAGAGCTCTACGCCGAGCCGCGCGTAACCTTCGAGGCGGCTCGCGACCCGCGCGTAGCTGCCGCTGACGGCGATGCTGGACAGCGTGTGATCGCTGTCCCGGTACGCCTCTTCCTCCGTGTGGCGAGCGACCACGCGGAGCCGAATGCCGAGCTTCGGCTTCGTTCCCGCGCGCTCCGCCGCGCGCTCGAGACGGCGCACTTCCGGCTCGAGCACGTCGAGATCGAGCGAGGGCAGGAAGTGCAAGTCAGCGTGGGCGGCGGCGAAAGCGAGCGCTTCGTCGGAGCGCCCCGAGGTCACGATGCGCGGGAGCGGAACCGAGGAGAGCGGGCTCTCGAGCCCACCGGCTTCCACGTCGTAGAAGCGGCCGCGGAAGTCGTACGGGCGCGTCGTCCAGACACCCTTGAGCGCGGTCAGGTACTCGCCTGCGCGCTCGAACCAATCACCGCCCTCGAGGAAATCACCGTGCTTGCGCCGCAGGCTCGGGTCACCCTCGAGCTCGAACGCGAGATCGAGGCGGTTCTCCGAGAGGCGCTGGAAGGAGGCCGCCATCTTCGCCAAGTAGACCGGCGTGGCGAAGGCGAGCCGGAGCTCCGGCAGGAAGCGCAGGCGACGCGTTTGACGCGCGAGGCCGGACGCGATGATCCACGGATCCTCTCCGCTCGGCTGCCACGGGATGAAGACCCCGTGAAACCCCGAGACCTCCGCCGCGCGCGCCGCTTGCAGCAGGTAGTCGTAATAGTCGAACTTGCGCCCGCGATCGTCGGTGAGGCCCAGGGGCGAGAGGTTGGGCCGCGGGATCCCGCGATGGTCACCGCGGCGAGCGACGCCGCGGCCGTCACCGGCGGGAGGGAGGGTAAAGTAGTACTGAGTCGTCATCGAAAGAGCCTTCAGGCGACCGCCGCGTGAACCTCGGTGAGCTCGTCGCCGACGCGGAACTCTCGCAAGAGTTGCTGCTTGATTCGGACGAGCTCGGGATCGTTTCGGTGGCGCGGGTAGGGCAGGCGCACCGGCAGGCGGCGCTTGATACGTCCGGGGCGCGCGTCCATCACGATCACTTCCTGGCCCAGGAAAACCGCCTCTTCGATGTCGTGGGTCACCATGATCATGGTGACCCCCTCGGTGTGCCAAAGGCGCTGGAGCTCCGCTTGCAAGTGCAGGCGCGTGAGGGCGTCGAGGGCGCCGAGCGGCTCGTCCAGGAGCAGCAGCCGCGGTTTGTTCGCGAGCGCTCGAGCGATGGCCGCGCGCTGCGACATGCCGCCCGAGAGCTGGTGAGGGTAGGCGGATTCGAACCCTGTCAGGCCCACGAGCGCGATCTGCTCGCGCACCGCTTCGCGCTTCTCCTTCTCGCTGAGTCCGGTTCCGGTGACGCCCACCGCGACGTTCTGCTCCACCGTCTACCAGGGGAACAACCGATGCTCCTGAAAGACGATGCCGCGCTCGAGACCGGGGCCCTGGATGCGCTTGCCGTCGAGCAAGATCTCACCCCGGTAGTCGGTGTCGAGGCCGAGGATGAGGCGCAGCAAGGTGGACTTGCCGCAGCCGCTCGCACCTACGATCGAGGTGAAAG
>JAEZYO010000680.1 GCA_023419055.1 Pseudomonadota bacterium
GTCTCAAGCCGTGTTCGGCGCGGCGCTCTCTTGGGTCCTCCCGAGTTGGGCGGCCGCGCTTTCGGCGCTCTTGGGGTTCGTGCTCCTGGTGCGGCTGACGCTCAAGATCTGGGCGGATCCTCCGCGACCAGTCTGGCGCACGCGCCTGCTCGACGAACCGATGTTTTTGCACTTCGGGGCGTCGATGGGCAGCCTCGTCATCCTCCCCGTCGCCTTGCTCGCGGCGGGGGCGGCGTCCGCGCTCGGGGGCGCGCGCTTCGACTTCAGGAGCGTCTGCCTCCTGGGCTATGGAGTCGGCTGGGTGCTCGCTGCCTACGCGCTTTGGGTCGAGCGCCGCCGGGTGCGAGTGAGAGAGCTCGAGGTATCGATCGAGGGCCTGCCCCTTCCGTTCGACGGATACCGCATCGTACAGCTCACCGACCTCCACATCGGTAGCTTCGATCGGCTGGCGCGTGGGCTCTTCTGGGCAGAGCTCGCAAACTCGACGCGCGCGGATCTCGCGCTCTGCACGGGTGATCTCGTGACGAGCGGACCGTTTTACTACGAGGACGCCGCGAAGGTGCTCGGCGCGCTCACCGCGCGTGACGGCACGATCACCGTGCTCGGCAACCACGACCAGTGGGAGCCGGAGCGCTTCGCTCGCTTGATCGAGGCCGAAGGCGTGCGAGTGCTCCGGAACCAGTGGGTGACGGTCGAGCGCGACGGAGCGGCCATCGTGGTGGCGGGGCTCGACGATCACCGCTTCACGAAGCGCGACGATCTCGGGCTCGCGCTCCGCGGCCGACCCGACGGCGTGACCACCATCCTGCTCTCGCATTATCCGACCTTCTTCAAGGCCGCAGCCGCACGCGGGGTGGACCTCGTGCTTTCCGGGCACACTCACAATGGCCAGGTCGGCCTCCCCTTCATCGGCGATCGATGGAACTTCGCGCGCCTCACGGGGCAAGCGACGCGCGGCTTGTTCACCCAGGACAAGACGCAGCTCTACGTGAGCGCCGGACTCGGAACGAGCGGGCCTCCGCTACGGCTCGGCGTTCTGCCCGAAATCGCGGTCTTCACGCTGCGGCGCCGCGCGAGCGGGCCGCTTCCGGGTTGAAGGTCGAGCCCGGTAGGGTGCTACGCTGAGCGAGCTTGATCTCGCGTCTCGGCACGTCCCAATTCCTCGTCGTCGCAACGCTGGTCGCGAGCTGCGCCGGCCCGAGCTCCGTGCCCGAGGCACGACCTCCGAGCGTCGACGCGAGTGAGCTCGGCGCCTCGTACGCTTCACCGGCGACGTGGCGTTATCATCCGTCGGAACGCGCTCGCACGAACGCGCGCGAGGACCTCGGCGACGGACGTACCTTGCTGGTCGGCGCTCGCGGCGAGCGCTGGGTGTACGAGGCGGGCAGCAAGACCTTGAAGGCGGCAGCTTCGCTCGCTCCCGAGGACCTGGTTGCGGTGCTGAAGAGCCCCGACCGAGGCTTCTGGTTCATCGGGAGGAGCGGCACGAACTACGAAAGCATGGACCCGCTCGGGCCCTTCGTGCGGTCGAGCGCGCCGTTCGAGCGGCTCGCGGAGGTGAGCGCTGCGCGCGGGACTCTGCTCGGGGTGCGCTTCGACCGGCGTCTGGTGCGCAGCACCGACGGCGGCGCTTCCTGGGCTCCGGCCGGGCCGGAAGGTGCGAGCCCCGTCGACGTCGAGATGACCAGCGATGGTCACGCGCTCTTGCTCGGCTTGCCCGAGCGGCTCTGGGAGAGCTCCGACGCGGGGGCGACCTTCAAGCCGGTCGCGGCCAGGCCGAGAGGCGTCCTCTCGCTCGAGCGCGACGCAGCTTCGGGAGAGGTGCGGGCCATCACGCCGCTCGGAGCGGAGCGCTTTCAGCCGGGGAACGCGAATTCGCTCGTTCCGGCGGCGCCGGCCAGCAAAGCCTCTCGGTCGGAGTTCGGGGACCCGCCGCGCGGTCCCGATGCGGGCGCGATCGCCGAAGGCCGGGCGGTGCTCGGCGGCTCCGAATACGTCGAGGCCGAGCAGACCGACGAGCGTTCGCGCACCTGGCGGCTCTGGCGCGGCAAGCTCGATCAGCCGCTCGAGAGCGTGGAGCTCGGGGAGGCGAAGGGCTGCAGGGCGCTCCGCCTCGCGCGCTTCGGCTCGTTCACGACCTTCGCTTGCTTTCGCGGCAGCGCAGAGAACACGACGCAGCCGGTCGAGCTCTATCGGAGCGCCGCGCCCGGACAGAAATTCGAGCGGGAGACGTTCACTCCCTACGGCAGCGTGGCCGCCTTCAAGTTCGCCTCGGGCGCCGGCGGTAGCCTGATCGTGAGCGGCGTGTGCCCGGCAGCCGCCACCTCGGCCGGGTGCGCGCCGAACGGCGTGCACTACCGCCGCCCGGCTCGCCCTGGCTCGTCGAAGAAGGCGAAGAAGGGGAAGCCGCCCGAGCCGGCGACTCAATCTGCCGAAATCAAGACGAAGGGGCCCTCCTTCGAGCTCGCGGCGGCGGCGACGCCGGCGCTCCTCGACGCCGCGCTCGGGCTCGCGTACTCCGTAGACGGCAAGGTCGCCTACGCGCTCGGACGCAGCGCCAAGACGGGCCAGCTCGTCCTTTACGTGTCGCGAGACGGCGGCGCTACGTTCGAGCCCGAAGAGATCGATCTCGCGGGGCTCCGTGACGTCGACTACGGGGACGGTTCGGACGGCGCCGGCGTGGAGTCGATGGTGCCGGCCGAGGACGGCGCGGTCGGCATCGTGCTGTCGCGTTACCGAGTGCGCATGCTCGTGGTGACGGACGAGTCGGGGCGGCTGCTCTCCGCCGTCAAACCTCCGAGCGACTACGCGCTGATGGGTT
>JAEZYO010000737.1 GCA_023419055.1 Pseudomonadota bacterium
CCGCGGGGGCGACCTTCTTCGCGAGGGCGAGCTCTTGCACGAGCAGGCTGCGCGCCTGATCGAGCAGGCGGCGCTCGCCGAAAGACAGGTCCTTGTCGAACTTCAGGCGGTACATGTCACGGAGCACCTTGGCGATCTCCGTCGGGAGCCCGCTCTTCAGCATTTCCGTGTAGGCGCGGAAGCGCCGGTTCCACGGCTGGACGTCCACGGCGACTTCGGGCGCCTTCAGGATGTCCAAGATCTTCTGTGCTTCTTTCTTCTTCATCACCGGGCGCAGGCCGACGCGAGGCGCGGCTTCCGTCGGCACCATCACCTTCAGACCGGTGTCCCGGATCTTGATCACGTAGCAACTGGTCTTCCGACCACCGAGCTCGCGCTCCTCGATCTGCTCGACTTCTCCGACGCCGTGGTTGGGATGGACCGCCATCTCACCGGCTTTGAAGGAATAACGAACAGCTTCGGGTGCTGTCGCTGCTGCTGTATTCAACGATGATTGCATTCCGCCTCCTAGGCTCCTCCGGCGCTCACGTACAAAGCGCCGCTTTCAGTCGGCTGCAGCCGCGCCATGGGAAAACACCCATCGCACGCTTCCGAACCAACCCGCCTCGACTTGCCCTCTTCGATGCTGTCTCGCGAGGGCCTGTTGTCATCTCTCATCAAGACCGCCGCGGTGCAGCACGGCAGGTAGCTAACACTGCGAACGCTTTTAGGTCAATTGCTCTGCGCGCTGCGCCAAGCGAATTTACTCGGCGAATTCGGCCGTTTTGACGCAACACCCGCGCACCGTGGCGACGACGTCACGAAACTTCACTACTCCGGCCGGCCGCTAGCGGAGTCTGGCTTTGGAAGGCCAAGGATTTCCCAAACATCCGCGATCACTGCCGCTCGTAAGCCACTCACGAGCGGTGAAAGGGGGAGTTCGGCGGACAAGGTGAGATATTGTGGGTTGAAGCTCCCGCGAATCGATCGTGCGCGCTCGAAAGCAAAGAGCTTCCCCGTCGAGCTCGCGGCGACCTCACCGAAGACGCGTGTGAGTTCGTCGAGCGCAGCTTGACCACCTGCGCTGAAGTCTCCGCTGATGACGACCGTGAAGCGCAGGTACTCGTCATCGACGGGCTCGACGTAGAGCGCTACCGAAAGCGCCGCGGAGAGCAATCCGTGGAGCCCTTGCGTCCACTCGCCTTCGAAGGGCCCGGGCGCGTAGAACGTCACGAGTCGATCGCGCGCGAGCTCCGGCAGCGTCGACAGCGCGGCGCCGCCTAGCGCGGGCGGCGTCTTCTTGAGCTTGCCGAGCGCGTAGGCGATCGGGATGCGAGCGAGCGTCAAATCGCGCGAAGCCACGTCGACGACGCGACCCATGTCGACGAAGCCGAACGGCTCGCCGTCGAGCGTGCCGCGGACGTTCGCGGCGACGGGCTCGGTGTCGGTTTGCGTCACGAGCTCTCTCCCCGATAGCCGCTCGATGAAGAGAGAGCGTGCGCGCGGGCCGCAGCTGTCCGCGCACTGGCCCAGATAGAGCGTGCCCATGTCGAAGCCCGCCACGAGCGCGCTTTCGAGCTTTCGGAGATCGACTCCGGTGCGCTCGGTGAAGCCGTCGAGCTTGGCGTCCGGCAGGAGCTCCCCGAACGCGGCGCGCAGGCGCGGATTGTCCCAGATCTTGCGCGGAGACCCTTCCACCAGGAAGCGGAGTCCCGCGGCGGGAACCAGGTCGTGGAGCTCGCCCAGCTTCAGAGCGGGCTTGCGCTCGAGGTCGGGGGTTCGCGGGGGCTCTCCTCCGGGACGAGTGGGCGAGGCGCTACACGCCGTGCTCACTGCGAGCAGCACGAGAACGCCGGCTGCGGCTCGCGTCATCCTCGAGAGCGAAGCAGGCGACAGCGTGCTTCGCCGTCTTCGAAACGCCCGCAGGCTCAATCGTCGTCGTCGCCGCCGGTGATCGGAATGTGGCGGCTGTCGTTGACGAGCTCTTTGAGTTCCTTGCCGACCTTGAAGAACGGCAGGCGCTTGGCAGGAACAGGCACGGGCTCCCCGGTGCGCGGGTTGCGACCGGCGTAGGGCTTGTACGGGCGCACCGTGAAGCTCCCATACCCTCGAATTTCAATGCCTTCCCCGCGCTGCAGCGCTTCGGTCATCGCCTGGAAGACGCAGTTGACGACCATCTCGGCACGAGCTTTGGTGAGCTCGCCCCGTGCCGCAATGGCCTCGATGAGTTCGCTCTTCGTCATCCCGTTTCCGACCTCCTCCAGGGACCGCGGAGGTTTCAATCGTCGGACCTAAGGTCTCGACTGTCAACGCATTTTAGCCTGCGCCGGGTGGAGCTCGATGTAGTCCACGAGGAGCGAGCCGGCGGAAGAGCTCAGCCGTAAGCGAGTGGGGCCGTCGAGTTTTATCGGCCCCAAGGCCTGAGTGCTGCACGCGGAGCCGGCTCTTGGAGTGAGCGCTTTCAGCGGTTCTTCAGGCGAACCCACGCCCACTCGGAGTTCGGTCGGAGGGTCTGCCAGCCACTGGATCTCGAGCTCGTGCCAACCCGGGTCACGCGGTACGGCCTCGACTTCCACGTCGACCGGCCGGTCTCCCGTTCGCACCAATCGAAGACCGCGCCCCGCCGAGACGCAGGAGTTCGGGTGGTGGTCCGGATGGGCGTATCCCCCCCTCACGGAGAGCGGCGGCCACTCCGATTCGGCCTCGAATCGCAACGAGCCGAGGTCACTCAACGCGTAGGGTGAGACGGTGCCGCGCGCGTCTGCACTTCCTGGGTCGAAGCGGTAGTCGTACGCCGGGGGCCGCCCGAAACGCTCCCAGAGCAAGCGATCGTGCGCGTCTCCGCGCCGTCGTACGACGAGCGGCCGTTGCCACGGATCTCTCACGCTCGGATCGTGACCGAGCGCGAAGCCGTGATCGGTATCCACGAACACGAGGCCACGGCGGACGCCCGCGTCGGCGAGCACGGCCGGCTCGAACATGGGACGGCCGCCTTCACGGTCACGCAGCGCCAGGTGACCGAAGACTCCATGCAGGGCGAACCCTGCGAGCGCCGAGGGAAGAAGGAAACGGGAGAGCCGAAACTCGACGGCACCGAGAGCCAGGAGCACGTGCTCGAGGGGCAGGACGTCCGCATAGAGACGCGCTCCGCCACCGGGGTAGCTGCCATCGAAGTAGAAGGCCGCGTACGCAACCACCACGAGCAGCGCCCCGAGCCCGAGCGCCGGTACACCGGGGCTGCGACGAAGCCGGAGGGCCACGATCGGGACGAGCAGCGAGAGGGCCTCGAAATTGGCGACGTCGATGGCGTGGACTCGCAATCGACGAGCCGTGTTGAGCAGCGCCTCGAGCGGGCCATAGCCGGTGGGGAGGCTCCGGCGCACGAAGTCGCCGTGCTCGAAGAGGCAGCCGATTCCCGCACCGAACCCCAGCCGGAAGCAGCCGGGCGGTCCGTCGGCGAGCGCGTAGTAACGAAGCTGGCTCGAACCGAAGAGGCTCCCGGTGGCCGCGTGCTGATGAGCGACCAGGAGCGCCAGACCGGGCGCGAGCGCCGGGAGCAAGAGGAGCGCTCGTGCGCGGTGACGGAACGAGAGCCCGAGACAGATCGGGAAGGCGGCGAGCGCAGTGACCGGGCGCGTGGCGAAGAGCCAGCCCAGCGCGAGCCCTGCCGCAACGAGCGCGAGCCCGCCGCGGCGCGCTCCCGCGAGGCTCGCGCACAGGAGGAGCGCCGCGAGACCATGCGACATCGTGTCGGCGGTGTGATAGCGGAGCGCCGCGCAAACGACCGAGAGCGCCGCCGCGAGGCGCGCCACGTCGTTTCGCCCGGTGAGCTCGCGCGCGAGCCAGTACGTCGCGACGACGAGGAGCGCGGCCAGCAGCGGCCCGAGCGCGAGCGGGGCGTGCGCCAGAAACCCCGCCGCGAGCAGCGCGGGGTAGCCAGGCGGGAAGATCACCGCGAGCGGGTGACCTTCTGCGCCGGGTGGTACGAGGAAGCGGCCGCGGAAGGAGCCGGTAGGAAACGGGACGTCGAACGCGAGCTTGCCCTGAGACAGGGCGCGAGCCTCGAGGTAGTAGCTCGTCGCGTCGACGATGCGCGGCCCGCCTCGAAGGTAGTGCACGACATAGCCCGCGGAGAGCAGCGCCGCGACGAGCGCGAGCGCGCCGATCAGCAGCCGATCGTCGAGGCGGCGCACTCGCTCGGCGAGCGGTGTCTTCGAGAGCACGAGGAGGAGCACCGCCGAGACCAGCGCGACGACGCTCACCGCATCCGGGGGCAGCCCGAAGCGCAGGTACGGCGAGCTCACAGCGGCTGGAGCGCCCAGAAGTGGTAAAAAGTGCGCTCCATCGTGCTCGGCTCGAGCACGACCTCGAGCGGAGCGCCGAGAGCCTGTTCCCCGAGCGCGGGGACGACGAGCTCGAGCTCTTGCCAGCTGTCTCGCGCTTCGGCCGCGAGCGTACCCACGACGCGACCCTCGACGCTGACTCGCACCTCGAGCGGCCCGCTGGGTGCGACGCGCGCGACGAGCCTGAACGGTCGCCGGGAGTCGACCCCGTCGAGCTCGAAGCGTTCGCGGAGGCCCGGCGCGATCACGCGCCCTGCGTCCCAAAGATCGCGCTTGGGATCGCCGAGGTGAGGGAGCAACTTCATCGCGACGTAGCCGAAGCCGCCCTCCGAGACCCGGTAGCGATGTTGCTTTTCGCTCACGAGATCGGCCACGTCGACCTCGTCGGCGATGCGCTCGCCAGGGTGGATCGCGCTCGGCCACGCGCTCGAGTCGAGGGCGCTCCAGTCGGCGCGGTAGAGCACCTTGCTCGCGCCGCCGCAGATCACGTTGCCGCGCACGGGCACTTGGGTGATCTCGCGGCCGAACCAGATCGGCAAGTCACCCCACCAGGAAGGATAGAGGGCGAGCACGTCCGGCCGCTCTTCGGGGGCGACGTGCTCGATGAGCTCGACGCCGGCGCCGACGTGGGCCCGGGTGGCGCGCGCGAACGGCAAACCCTGGAACCCGCCGAGCCCGATGATGTCGAGCGCGGGCACATCGGACACGTACGGGATGGCGCCTGCGTCACCGACCATGACGCGGCGCGGTTTCCTGTCGAACTCGTCGCGCAAGATGAGCCCGGCCTGCACGTGTTGCTCGAGGATGTTGCGAGAGGCGCGGCCGAAGAACCAGAGCTGCTCGCGGAAACGTGGAGCCTGGAACCAGACCAGGCCGCCCGCGACGAGGGTGGCCACGACTGCCAACGAGACCTTCAGCCGGCGCCGCTCGCGAGCGAAAGCGCCCGAGAGCAGGGCGCCGAGGCCCATGGCGGCCGCCAAAAGGAGCCAGGCGAGGGCGGGCATGCTGTAGCGCTCGTTCTGCCAGCGTACCTGCCCGTTGAAGGCGACCACGAAGATCCAGAACAGCGCGCTCGCCCACAAAAGGAGCGCGTAGCGCCTCGTCGCGCGCGGGATGAACGCCGCCGCAGAGAGCAGCCACCAGAACCAGCCCACCCAGAATGGATCCGAGAGGTGGTACTGCGTGATCCGAAGCACCTGGTACTTGAGGTGGAACCACCACGCGTCCACCACCTGTTCGCGCGTGAAGTACGGGTGATGCGCTTCGAGCTTCACGAGCGCGCCAGCGGCGGTGGTTTCACCGGTGAACACGCGGTTCGCGAGCGCGTGTGCCACCACCACGAACGCGCCCGGCAGCGCCACACGGACGAGCAGCAGCAGGGTGCTTCGCCGATCCTTCGCGAAAAGTCGTTGGGCGGCGAAGAAGCCGAACAAGCCGACCAGCGCCGCCGCCTCCGGTCGCGTCGCGGCGAGCGCGCCGCCCCACAGCCCGAGACCCCACGTGCGCCGTACGATTTCGCGGGGCTCGCCCTTGGCGATCGCCCCTTCGAGCTCGTCCCAGGCGACGAAAGTGCCGGCCCAGATCGCGAGGA
>JAEZYO010000769.1 GCA_023419055.1 Pseudomonadota bacterium
ACGGCGGCGCGACGCGTACGCAGCTCGGCCGCTGGCAAGTGTTCCGGCTCTACCTCATGCCCTTCTGCGTCTCGAGCTTCGCCGCCTTGATCAAGGGCCGCGGCTTCGTGCTCGTCTTTCACCCGAACCTCCACGACAACCTGCTGGCGCTCGGCCTCATCGCTGCGCTCGTGCTGTCGGTGCGGCTCGTGCAGCGCCTCTCGACGGCGAAGCCACCGAGCGCGCAGCGCGCCTGAAACGCGCCCGTCAGCCGCTCACCGAGTCCACGCGGGCTCTGACCATCGCGACCAGCTCGGCCCCGTCATACGGCTTCCTCAGGTAGTCGACGACCCTGGGCTCGTCGAAGGGCCCTCCCGGCGGAGACGCCGAACAGATCAAGACGGGCACGCGTTCGAGCCGCTCGTAGCTCCTCATGATAGTGAGCAGCTCGGGGCCGGACATGATCGGCATCTGAAGATCGAGGATCACGAGCGCCGGCTCGTCGATCGAGAACATCAGCTCGAGCGCGGCCTTTCCGTTCGTCGCCTCGAAGATCGAAAAGCCGTTGGCCTCGAGCAGCGTGCGAGCCACCCAGCGGCTGTTCTCGTCGTCGTCGACGATCACGATGGAGCCGCCACGCTTTTCGGCGCCGCCGCTCGCCTGGCTCTCCCTCGCTGACGTCACTTGCCTGAGTCTGAATCAGCCGCGCCGCCCCGAGTAGCGAGGAACATACCCCACCCTCCGGGGGCGGCCCGACGTCGCCCCTCGGCGTGCGTTCAATCGAGCCTTCGGGAGAGTCTTTCGCGTATCCGTCGATAGATGATCTGCGACAGCTCGCGCGGAGGAGTTTCTTCGCGTCCCGCGTCCATGAGCGCCGCCTCCGGCCCCGAATCGCCTCGTGACGACCGCTGCAAGCGCAAGAAGCGCTTCTCGGGCGGTTCGCTCGGACCCGACCAGAGCACGGCTTGTCGAGAGCGTGAGGATCGTTCCATCGTCCCAGTCTCCCGGGGCGCCGTTTCGAACCCGTAACAGCGAGGTTTTAGTGCGGCGTCTCGAGCAAAATCCGTCACACCTCCGGGCACGCTCTCCTACCCGCGGAACCACGCGCGATTCCGCGGAATTCAAACGAGCGAGCGTCGCCCTACCGTTCGGCGGAGCCACGGGGCGAGCTCGGGGTTGCGCCGGCCAACGGCGTCGAGGGCCCCGGCTCCTCGATGCCGCATGAATCTAGCATAGATATTCCGGAGACGACGTTGCCGCCCGGCGGGCGTGGCAAGTCGCCTCGTCGTGGCATCACGCGCTGTTGACGAACGTCACGAGACGCTAAAATTGTTCGTCAGCATGAAGGAAGTTCGTATCCAAGTAGCGACAGCCCGAAAGAACTTCGCGGAGGTCCTCGCTCGCGCCGCCAAGAAGGGCGAGCGCATCAAGGTCGTGCGCTACCGCACGACGCTCGCCGGGATCGTGCCCGGCCGGGATCTGGAACGCCTCGACGAGTGCGAGGACCTGATGGAAGGCCCGAGCAGGAAGAAGGCGCGCCCGGCGACGCCGAAGAGGGTCACCAAGAAGGCTACCGGCAAGAAGGCGCCTCGGCGCATCGGGGCCCGCGCCGCGAAGAAGCGCGCGCCGGCCAAGGCGGGCAACCGAAGCAGGTGAGCGCTGCCGGTCCGGGCATCCTCGAGGGTTGTGCTGCGATCGGGTGGATGGTACTCGGCCCGTGTGCGAAAGCGCGTCATCGCCCTTGGCCTCGCCCTGAGCCTCTGCGCCGGGAGTGTTTGGAGCTCCGACGGTCGACCCGAACCGCAGCCCGAAGCCCCCGCACCGCTGTCGCGCACGACGAGCCAGCTCTTGCTCGTCAAAGCGACGGCGTGGAACAGCACTTCGGGGTCGCTCCAGCGCTACGAGCGCAGAGCTCGAACCGGGGAGTGGACGCCGGTCGGCGAGGCTATCCCGGTCAACCTCGGCCGGCGCGGCCTCGCCTGGGGTCGTGGGCTCCACGCCTCTCCGAAGGCGGGTCCCTTCAAGCGCGAGGGGGACGGGCGCTCACCCGCCGGAGTCTTCGAGCTCGAGCGCGCCTTCGGTGAAGCCGACGCCCTACCGGCCGACTCTCACGGCTTCCCGTACTTGCCCGCTCTGAAGACGAGCTACTGCGTCGAAGACGTGCGCTCCGAGCACTACAACCAGCTCGTCGACTCCAGCCAGACGAAGTCTCCGGGCTGGCAGCGCTGGAGCCCGTTGCGCCGCGCTGACGGCCTCTTCCGCTGGGGCGTGGTCGTACGTCAGAACGCGCCCGACACCGTCGTCGGCTCGGGCTCGTGCGTGTTCCTGCACATCTGGCGCGGGCCTCGGCAGCCCACCTCGGGCTGTACGGCCATGCAACCCGAGCACATCGAGGCCGTGATCCGCTGGCTCGATCCCAAGGCTCATCCCACCTTGGTGCAGCTCCCCGAGCCCGAGTACCGCGCGCTCAAAGACGCGTGGGCGTTGCCGTAGTCGCTGCAATCGCCTCGAAGCGACTTAGATTGCGCGAAAGACGGGCCGAAAGGCTCGCGACGGCGACCTGATGACCCAGAAAGTCGTGTTCTGGCCGCGCTATCGGCATGACCTCCTTGCCGCCTACGACAACGGCGAGCTCGACGCGGCATTGCGCGACCTGGCCGAAGCCGTCCGCTCTTGGGCAGACCCTGACGTCGAGAGGGTCTGGGACTTTGCGATCCAGCTAGCGGACCACGCAAGCGCCGAACTCCGTGAGCATTTCGCGCTGCTCATGGCGCGCGAGCTCGACACGATGGCCGGTGACGAGCCCGCAGATGCCGGCGCCTTTCTCCGCGCGAGGCTCGAAGCCATGGCGCTCGACCTTCGGGTGAGAAAAGCGGCTCTCGACGCCCGAGAAAACAGGCCGTCGACGCGAGAGCGGATCCAGAGGCAGCAGAGCGAGGTCGCGACCCGATTGCGCGAGTTGTATGCGGAGCGCGCGCGCCGTGCGATCGCGGCGGCCCGGAGGGTCGAGCAAGAAGGTGGTGGGGGGCCGGGCTGACGGCGATCCCTGATTTGAACGGCCCGAGCCCGGAACGTGCATCGTCCGAGCGCGATCCTCAGAAAATCAGGTACGCCGGCGGGCGGCATGGAGCTTCTCTCGTCGGAGCGAATCGCTGGCTCGTCGAGCAGACCGCTTGCCTCGTCAGCTCGTGCGGCGAGGCTCAGTATCTGGACGCTCCGTTACTCGAGCACGTGACGGCTCGCCGATTACGCCAGGCTCGATCAGCTTACCTTCGAGATCGTCGAGTTCGTCAACCTCATCGAGCCGGATCCCGACCTCCCCTACCGGCACGTGGTGGGCTTCTTCGAGGGGATCCAGAACGGGACTTGTCGATTCGGCATCAACGTGCCGGCGCTGGGCTATCCCGAACCGACGCCGCGCCAAAGCTTTCGCGACGCAGTCAGAGAGCTTGCCCCCCCAGGAGCGCGTGCTCAGGAAGGACCTTGGGCTGACCCGGCGAGCGCAGGATGACGACCCTTTGGTGAAACCGGCTTCACCGAGCACGCCCCAGCGCTGGACCAGACCGTGGGGTAGGACGGTCTGCTCGGATGGGTCGTGATGACGGCGACCCAAACACCGGCGCTGTTCGCCGTACTCGGCTTGTGCGGCGCGCTCTTGGGCAGCCGCCTCGGGTCCGAGCGCTGCTCCAAGTGTCAGATGCGCTGGATACATCCTCGCGATCGGCTGCCTCTCGGGGATCGCCGCATCTGGGCTCGGCTTGCGCATCAGCGGCGCTCTCGATACTGCCGGGTTGGGAGCAGCCATTGGCGAGGTGATGGGCGCGAGACGCCGGCGCGACCTCTGCTCGGACGTCGACTGCCGTGTCGTGCGGGACGAAGGCTTGCTGGTCTGCCCGCGCTGTCAGGCCGATATCCGCGGCGAGATCGACAGCGAAGTCGAACCCTCTAAACCCTCTAGCGGTCTACCAGGGCCTACCCGTCGCGGTAACAGTCGTTCCAGCTACCAGTCCTGAACCGCCTCGCCCCAGTACTCCTGTTCGTTCTCCATGGCGTACGTATCGTCGAAGCGCCCCGCGTTCTTCGCGTCTTCATGTGAGCGTCGATCAACCGGTCTTCGAACGTGGCGTCCGAGGCCGCAAAGGAGATGGTGTGATCGAACTCGTGCCCGCGAGAATGCTCTCGCCCTTCCAGAGATCCCTCCGTTGACTCGTGCAGCTCGCTGCACTCGTCCACTCCGGCTCGATCCGGCGATACTCGGCAAGACTTCTAGAACGCCTCCGTATCGAGCCGGAACCTGGATCGCTTACTAGGACGAATCCGAGGAGCTTGTGGGAGAACGCTTCGCGTTCGACCAGAGTGGCGCGCCCCGCAGGATTCGAACCGGCGATACGTTGCTTCGCTTCGAGAGCAGCCCTGTATCGAGCCGGAACCTGGATCGCTTAGTAGGACGAATCCGAGGAGCTTGTGGGAGAACGCCTCGCGTTCGACCAGAGTGGCGCGCCCCGCAGGATTCGAACCTGCGACCACCGGCTTCGAAGGCCGGTGCTCTATCCAGCTGAGCTAGGAGCGCGTGGGCCGCGCTGACCGCGGCCGGGACGCGAACTCTTTCCGCTGCGGCCGTTCGTGTCAAGGCTTGCGGCGGTTCCTCGCACCTTCGCCTCCGTTTGTCGCCACGAAATTGCCGTTGAACCTCGCGCACCGGCCGGGCATCGAATGGACGATGTTGCCGGCTCGTGCCTCGCTCGGAGGTTCTTGTCTCGTGGTCGCTTGGGTAGTCGCCGTCGGTTGCGGCACCTCGGGAGAGGTCGGTGAGCCGTCGGCTGGCCAGGAGTGCCCCGCTGTCGAGGAGAACGGCGGAGGCGGGATCCCCGATGCGCCCGATGGGGCGGCGCTCTGTCCCGAAGGCGCTTGCAACTACCAGACGCAGAGCGGCTGTCCGGAAGACCAAGCGTGTCGGCCGACGTACACGGCAGATCAGAACGACGTCACGCCCGGCTGTCAGCCGGTGGGCTCGGGTAAGACCGGCGACTCGTGTAGCGAGTGGACCGACTGCGCGCGCGGCTACCTGTGCGCGGTCGGGCAGTGCCGGAAGATCTGCTGCGGGGGTGACTGGTCGGCGTGCGACGAGGGCGAGAGCTGCATTCGTCAGCTGCAGGTGCAGGTCGGTGGTGAGGCGGTCGAGAGCGGCGCTCACCTCTGCTTCCCGGTCGGCACGTGTGACGTGCTCGATCCCGATGCGTGCGGCGACGAGCCAGGGCGAGACTGCAAGCTGGTCGATCCCACGGGGGCCGAGGCGTGCGCGCCGAAGAGCCCGGAGAAGCTCGGTGAGCCCTGCAGCGGGCCGAGCGTGTGCGAGCGCGGGCTCACGTGCGTGGGCGGCGAGTGCCGGCGCCTCTGTCGCGCAGAAGTGTGCGGCGACCCTGCCTGCCCGCCCGAGGAGGGCAAGTGCGTGCACTTCGATCGCGATCCGCCCGGCGTGGGCGAGTGCACTCCGGGGTGGTAGCCGGCTACTTCGAGAGCGCGTCGATGAGCTCGTTGGCCTCGCGTTCGCGGTAACCGCCGAAGCTGCCGTTCGCGAACGGTGAAAGCGCGGCGCGCGCTTCGTCCTTACGACCGAGCCGCACCAGGCACAGGGCGCGGTTGTAGCGCGCCTCGAGCGCGAAGCGTCCGTTCGGGTTCCGCTCGAGGTAACGGTTCCAACCACCGAGAGCGCGAAGTGTGTCCTGGTCCTGGAAGTGGGCGCGGTGCGCGTCGCGGTAGAGCTCGAGCTCGGGATCCGGCGCGGAGGCGGCTGGAGCCGCGGATGCTGTGCTGCTCGACGATGTGCGGACCGGTGCCTTCTCGGGGGCGACGGCGGGCGCGGGCTCGACGGGAACCACCTCGATCGGCTTTTCCTCCGGAGTGACCTCGGGCGCCTTCTCCGCGGGCTTCTCCTCGGCGGCCTTGGGCGGAGGAGTCGTGACGCGAGGCCCCTTGCGCGGCTTCGACGCCGGCGCTTCGGCGGGGGGCGCAGCCGGAAGGATACCGACGCTCTCCCCGACCTCTCGCAGGAAGCTCTGCGCCTTGCCGCTCGAGACGCCCCAGGCGGACGCCGCGACGAAGCTTGCCGCGAGCGGCAGCACGAACGCGAGGCGCGTGCGGCGGCGCACCGTGCCCTGGTGCAGGCTCGCCATGACCCGCGCGCGAGTGAAGCGATGTCCCGCCTCTTCGTCCGCCGTGGTCTCGCGCAGCGCGCGAACGGCGTCGTCCAGGATGTCGCGATCGACGGTCATCGCAACCCCTCCTGTTCGAGCAAGGTCCTGAGTTTTTTCTTCGCGTGGAAGAGGCGCGTGCGAATGGTCGCCTCGGGCACCCCCGCGATCGTCCCCGCCTCGCGAGACGTGCGCTCCTCGACCTCGCACAGGACGAACGCGACGCGCTGATCGAGAGGCAGCTCGTCGAGCGCGCGAGTGAGCGCGCGGGCGAGCTCACGACGGCGCGCGTCGTGCTCCGGATCCTGCGAGTGCCCTTCGGGTTCGAGCGCGAGCTTCTCCATCGCGCGCCGTCGCCGCGTGGCGGCGCGCACGTGATGGCGAGCGTGGTTGACGGCGATCGAGATCAAGAACGTGCGGAGCGAGGAGTCTCCACGGTAGCCCCGGATCGCCTTCGGGAGGGTGACGAAGACTTCGTGCACCAGATCCTCGGTGGCCGCGGTCTCTCCCACCAGCCGCTTCGCGAACGCCCTGACCGCGTTGTGATGTAGGTCGTACACCTCCCCGACCGCCAGCGGATCGCCGCGCTCGAGGCGGGCGACCAGCGACTCAGACTCGTCCTCCGAAGTCTCGAGGGTGGTCCTGGTCAGGGTCAAAAGCTCGTCCACGGTCTAGCTCGTGACTGTGTGCCCGAGCGACCGAGAAACGTTCAAAGAAACTTTTTACTATGAAATCCGTGCGTTACGACGCGCGCACCTGCGCCCACCGGCCCTAGACGGGGCGGCCGCGGTAGTAGCCGTGGCGCTTGGACTCGACCGGACGCTGGCTCGAGAGCGGTGCCCGACCTGCCGATGCCGGGCCCTGAGCTGACGAGGAAGGCGCGACCGAGACGGGTGGCGCGCTCGGAGCCGGGACCGAGAAGGGAGAGGTCATCGACGGTAAGGTCGCGCCCGGGTCGAGCGAAGCCGGAGGAGGAGGAGCGGTGTTCTCGTAGTGAGACGGACCGCTTTCGCCCCGCACGCGACGCGCGACCAGGGTGAGCGCGAGCTTGAGCGCCGGCAGGTTCACGCGCGGCTCACTGAGCGCGCAGATGATGCCCTGATCGGTGCAGCGGACGTGCAGCTTGTGCTCGCTGAAGCGGAGCACGAAGAGCTGGGGATCGTCCCCGGCTGCTTCGATGGCCTCTCGCAAGCGCATCAGCCGCGGCCCGACGTCCTTGAAGAGCTCCGGATAGAAGACCGCAGGCAAGTCCTTCGCCATCAGCGCGCCCGTCCCGTCGATGACGAAGCTACCGAGAACTCCCTCGACGTCACGAAGCGCCTGCAAGCTGTCCGCCATGGTCATGGGATCCTCCCTTTCAGAGTCAGAAGCTCAGAGCCCGAAGCGCTCGCGAATGGGCTGCACGTCGATCTCGCTCGGGGTGCGCAAGCCGACGACGTTGCCCGAGCGCTCCACGTGCAAGAGGAAGCGCGACGAGGTCGCCTGGCATTCCGCCGCCATGAGCGGGCCGAGCCCGAGGTGCTCGCCGATCAGGCCTGCCATGCGCGCGATGTACGCGATCGACGGGGCCAAAGTCTCCACGTTGCCCTGCGAGCTCAGCACGTTGCCGGCGCGATCGAGGCGCACCATGTCGCGCGGATCCGGCACCGCCTGCGCGCTCGGCGGGGGCGGTGGCGAGCTCGGGCGCGTCACCGCCGGCGGGCGCGGCGTGTTCCGCTTCTGCGGGAAGCTCACGAGCTTCGAGCGATCGGCCTCGTCGCGGATCTGTGCCGCGCGCAAGAGCAAGTGCTGCCAGTGCGTCGTGACGGTGGGCTTCTCCGGCAGCTCGAGCTTGCACGCCTCGAAGGTGCCGTCACGCCAGCCCATGATCGTGAGCGCCGCCGACTCGCCGGATTCTTGATCCGTGACCGCGTGGATCACTTCACCCTGGCGAAAGAAGAGGTAACCGACGGCGTTGCCGGAAGTGATGCGGAAGGCGCCGCTCATCCGGTTCAAGCACTCGAGCTGAACGAGATCGGCGAGCGCCGCGCCGTTCAAGTTGGCCCTGAAGCCCGAGGGAGGGCGCTCGTCCTCGGCCTGTCCGTTCGCAAAGGCTGCCATGACTCACCTGTTGAAGGCGCTCGAGCGAGACAAAGAAGGCTCGCGAGCGTGCCGAGCCATGATGCCATGGAAAATGGTCATTTCAACGCGAATTTCCCGGTTGAACACGGTTTCATACGACTCGCGATCTCGGGGACGAGTCGTGAAAAGCAAACGTGAAGCTCGAGGAAACGCCTCGGAAACGACTCGCGCTCTCGGCACATTACCGCTCACGCGACCTCGGGATTCACGCGCACCTCGATCTCCGTCGATTCGGGGTACGCCTCCATACCGATCTCCGCGATATCCAGGCCGCCGATCTCGTCCTCTTCGCTCACGCGCACGCCGACCACCTGCTTCATCACCCACCAGGTTGCGTACGAAGCACTGAACGCGAACGCAGCCACCACTCCGACGCCCTTCAACTGCGCGATGAGCTGTGTTGCGGTGCCGCCGTTGAAGAGGCCGTCGTTCGGGAGCCCGCCGAGCCCTTTCACTCCGAAGAGCCCGACCGCGATCGTGCCCCAGATCCCGTTCACCAGGTGCACGGAGGTGGCGCCGACGGGGTCGTCGATCTTGATGCGATCGAACAAGAGCACGGCTTCGATCACGAGCACCCCGCCGATGATGCCGATGATCGCAGCGGGCCCGGGCCGCACGAACGCGCAGCCCGCGGTGATGGAGACGAGCCCCGCGAGCGCGCCGTTCACGGTGAAGCTGAAGTCGGGCTTACCGATGCGCACCCAGGCGTAGATCGTCGCCACGAAGGCCCCCGCAGCACCGGCAAGGTTCGTCGTGAGCGCGATGCGAGCGATGGCGCCGGGATCGGCTGCCATCGTCGAGCCTGGATTGAAACCGAACCATCCGAGCCAGAGGATGAAACCGCCCAGAAAAACGTAACCCATGTGGTGACCGGGGACTGGGGTCACGTTGCCGTCCTCGTGGTAGCGCCCGATGCGGGGACCGACGACGAGGATGCCGGCGAGCGCCGCCCACCCGCCCACGCTGTGCACGACGGACGACCCGGCGAAGTCCATCATCCCGGCCTGAGCGAGGAAGCCGCCGCCCCAAACCCAGTGTCCGACGATCGGATAGATGAAGCCGGTGAGCACCGCCGAGAAGGCGAGGAAGACGCCGTAGCGCGTCCTCTCGTTGACGGCGCCGGAGACGATGGTGGCCGCCGTGCCGGCGAAGACCAGGTGAAAGAAGAACTTGGCTTCGAGCGGAATGCCCGCCCAGCTGAGCGCGCTGAAGATCCCCTTGTAGGCGTCGCCGGTGGCGGGGCTGTTGTCCGCTCCGATCAAGAAGAACCCACCCGCGCTCCCGACCCAATCTCCGTCGGCGAACATGAGCCCGAAACCAACGGCCCAGTAGGCCAGGGTCGAGATCGCGAAGACGATGAAGTTCTTCGCGAGGATCGTGGTCGCGTTCTTCTTACGAGCGAGCCCGGCCTCCAGCAGGCCGAAGCCGGCGTTCATCCAGAACACGAGGACGGCCGTGAGCAGGGTCCAGACCGTGTCGAGAGCGACTTTGAACTCGGCGGGCGTCATGAGTGGTCTCGTTGACGGAAACGGACCCACTCTAGGTGGCCGCAGGTTTCGGCCACGTCTCCGACGAAGTTTCGCCCGCGGTTCGATAACGGGGAAGCGCTAGAACAGGGAAGCGCCTATCCAGCCCCCGAACGCCGGATCCCCCTCGAGCGGGACCCGGTGGCTGAGCTCGACTCCTCCCATGAGCCAGGCGGGCTCGACCACCATCACGTGCGCGCCGAGCCGGTAGTGCACCCGCCCGATCTGCTCGCCTTCGAAGGTGTGAGAGCCCTGGTAGGTGTTGCTGTAGTGGCCGCTGAGCTCGGCCGCCACTGCGTCGAGGCCGATGTCGTCGCGCACCACCTCGTAGTGAAACCCGCCGCCACCTTCGATGCGGAAGCGAGTCTCGTCGAGCTCTTGTCCGGCGGCGAACTGGGTGAACGCGTAGCCCGCGATGAAGCGCATGCCGAGATTGACCGAGGCGTCGGGCAAGTAGCCCGCCATGACGAACGGCTGGATCCGACCGTTCCCCGCGATGCTCACGAGGCCGAGGCTCGCCACGTCGACGCGCTCGGCGACGTTCACCACGCCGATCTGCACGTCCGCGGTTCTCGCCACGTTGACCACACCTGCTTGCGCGCCCTCGACGTCGCGCGCCGTGCCCACCACCGACGCTTGAAAGCCGCGCACGTCACGCGCCACGCCGACCACGCTCGCTTGAAGCCCCTGAAGGTCGCGTGCGATGGCGACCACTGCAGGTTGAAGACCGAGGTAGTCTCGCGATACCGCGACCACCGACGCTTGCAGGCCCTGCACGTCGCGCGCGTACGCCGCGCCGGCAGAAGCCTGGAGGCCTGTCACGTCATCGGCGCGCGCGAACACCGCCGCCGTCTGCCCGCCCTCGACGTTCCCCCACCTGAGCGCGAGCAGGCTCGAGCCTTCGTAGCCGCGGAGGTTGCCGTGACCCTCCGTCCCGATGGCACCCATCTGTACGCCCAGCACCTTCCCGTCGACACGGTTCCAGCCGACGGTAGACGAGAACCCGAAGTGATGTTGCTCGACGTGCAGGTAGCCGAGCGTGATGGCCGCGCCCTCGAGCGCGCCGATGCGGCTGTACGCCAACCCGAGCTCGCCGTGGATCACGCGCCGCTCCGTCTCGGAGAGCAGCGCGGTCGGATGCCAGAGCGAGAGATTGAAGCTCGCGTTCTCGTCACGGATCAGCTTCGCCAGATCCGGATGAGGCGGGGGAGCGGGCGGCGGCGGGAGCTTCGGCGGCGGCGGCAGCCCTTGTTTCTTCGAGGGCGGCGGCTTCGGCAGCGCCTCTTCCTTCTTCTCGGGCGCGACCGCTTTCTCCGGGGGCGCGGGCTCGGTAGTCGCTGCGGGCGGCGGAGCCGGTGGCGCGGGAGGTGGCTCCGGGGGCGTGAGACGGGCAAGGAGCTCTCCAGCCTCGTCTCGCGCGAGGTTGCCGGCGAGGAGCGCGATGATCTCGAGCGACTGCGCGCGATCGGCGGGCAAGTCGAGCGAGCGCGTCGTCTTCTCACCCCCTTCGTTGATGAAGCTCACGGTCACGCGGCGCCACTTCACCGCGATGGCGAGCCCTTTCGGCGAGGGGCGCGTCGTGGCCTTCACCGGCACCCTGAGCTCGCTCGCGAGCGCGCTCTCGATCTCTTTCGCCGTGAGCGGCGTGGACACGAGCTCGAGCGAGACCGGGAGCGCGTCGGCGGCCGGAGCGCTCGCTGGCCCTTGCGCGTACGCTGCCTCCGGGACCGTCATCACGATGCAACACGCGCCGAGAAAGAAGCGAAGCATGAAGGCGCGCGACGGCATCATTCGACCACGAAGCGGCAGGTGTAGCGGACCTCGGTCGCGACCGCACGCCCGCTCTGATCGCGGGGTGGTGACCAGACCGAGCCCATCAGTGCCTTCTGACAAGCGGCCCCGAAGCCGCTGAACGACTCGTTCAGGACCGACGCGGTCTTCACGCGCCCGCTCGGCTCGATGCGCACCCGGAGCGACGCGGTGCCGGAGATCGCGCGGTTGCGCGCTTCGGCCGGATAATGAGCTTTGAGCGCGCCGTCGAGCGCGGGGGGACGCGGCCGATCCGAGAGATCGCGCGAAGCGACGAGGCCCGGCTCGCCCGCCGCCGGAATCAGCGCCGGCTTCGTCGTCGCCACGGAAACCACCGGGGCCGGCTTGGCCTTCGGACCAATCGGGCCGATCGGACCACCTCGCGAGGAGCCGTCTCCCATCGGTGCCCAACCCCCCTCGCCTTCGCCGTTCGTCAGCGTGAGGCCGCTCAGGTCGACGGGCGCGGCAGCTTGCGGGGGCGGAGGAGCGGCGGCGGGGGGCGGAGGAGCGGCGGCGGGGCGAGCCACGGCCACCTTCTCCTCTTGCGCCGGCGGCGGGGGCGGAGGCTCGGGCTCGGGTTCCGCCACCTTCGGCGCGGGCTCCTCCACCTCGAACATCACACTCGCGGGCGGGCGACCTTCGGCGCCGCGCTTGGGCGCGAGCCCGAGCGAAGCGTAAGCGGCGCCGTGGAGCGCGATACTTCCCAAGAATCCAAGCGTGGTCAGGCGGGCCATCTTTCGAGTCTTCATCGGAGCAGCCTTGTGGCGGCGGTAGCGAACGCTGACGATTTCAGGGAGCCGCTTTGGCGGTGAGCTCACCCGGTTGCACGTTGATGGCGAAACGGTTCACGTGCTCCTGGCGGAGCAAGTCGATCACGTGAACCACGCTGCCGTGGCGCGAGTTCGTGTCGGCGGCGATCACGGCGCGCACCTCGGGATCCGCCGCGCGCGCCTTACGAATGCTGCTTCGGAGCGCATCTTCGGAAGCCTTCGAACCGTCGAGGTAAACGCCGCCCTCCTTGTCGATGCTGAAGGCCAGCACCACCCCCGTCGGCTCCCCGGTAGCGCCCTTCGGCAAGTCCACCGGGATCGTCTTCGAAGCGATGTACGTCGCGGTCACCATCATCACCACCAGGAGCACCAGCACCACGTCCACGAGCGGGGTCACGTTGATGCCGGAGATCATCGTCTCGTCGCCGTTGTTCGCTTGAGCCATGACTGTTTCACTCCGCGGGGGTGGCGCTCGGGGCCTTGAAGAAGGAGAGGATCTCGTGGCGCAGCACGTCGGACTGACCGAGGCGCTGGCGCACCAGACGCTGGAAGCCGTTGAACGCGGCCACGGCCGGGAGCGCGACGAGCAAGCCAATCGCGGTCGCGATCAACGCCTCGCCGATCTCTGCCATCAGGCCCGCGGAGACCTGCGCCTTCGCGTTCTCGAGCTCGTGGAACGAGCGCACGATGCCGATCACGGTGCCGAGCAGGCCGACGAACGGCGCGTTGTTACCGAGGGTACCCAGGATGGCGAGCCGCTTCTCCAGGCTCAGGCGCGCCGCCTCCTGCTCACCCTGCATGCGCTCGTTCGCGGCGTGGGCGTCCGAGCACTCGAGCCCTGCCGCGGCCACGCGCGCCTCGAAGCTCGGTGACAACTCGAGCCGCGCGCGTGCCTCCTGCTCCTGCCCTTCTTCGAGCAAGCGCCGCACGTCGCGCCGCAGGCGGTTCACATCGTCCCGCGACGAGAAGAAGAGCACCGCGCGCTCGATGATGATCGCGATCGCGACGACCGAGAGCCCGAGCAAGAGCCACATCACCCAGCGAGCGCCGAAGTCCGTGAGCCCGCTCATCCGTTCCACGATATCCATCTCGATTTTCCTCTACTTTCCTGACGTTCGAGCCTGGGTTCCCGAAGGAACCCGTTTCGTTCAAAAGCACACCGTGCGCGTCACCCAGTCGGTCCCGCCGCGGTCGTCACGCACCACGATGAAAATCCGCGCCGTCCCGCCCGCGGGCGCCTTGCTCGGCGCCTTCCAAACAGCGGTAGTCACGAGCTCGGACGAGTCCGCTTCGATCACCGTGAAGGCAGCCTCGAAGGTGCCGTGATCGGTGAAATGCGACAGCTGCAGCGTCTCACGGTTAGGGTCGACGTCGAACTCAGGAACCACCGCGTCGCGATCCTGCTCGTCGAGCGGGATCGTGATCCGGTGCGTGCTCTTCGGGGCCACCTGCGGCAGCTCCGCGCAATCGGTGCTGTCGCTCCACTCGACTCCGTCGAAGCTCAGCGTTCCGAGGCTCGGGTTCGTGTTGACGGTCTCGGTCTCGGACCCGAGCCCGACGAGCTCGAAATCGAAGCTCACGTTCGTGCCAACGTCCCCGTTGCAATCCTTGGCCCCCACGTCGGGGCAAATCACGCCCTTTACCGCGAGCGACGGGCTCGTCGTCTCCTCGGGCACGACGAAATCGACGCTCGGCGCGCCGACCGCCGGCTCGTCTGCGCTCGCCACCGCGAACGGCTCCGCCGCACAATCCGGGAGCCCGCTGTCACCGCTCGTCGCGTCGCACACCGAAAGCGCCCAGCCGAGCGCGGGCTCGACGTCGGGCGCGACCACGAACCAGCGCACCGTCGCCGCTTCTCCGGGCGAAGGCGAGGCTCGCTCGGGCTCGCCCTCCACTTCCACGCGCGCACCGAGCACGCGCGTCTCCGCGATCACGTCCACTTCCTTCACGGGGTCGCCGCACGCGATCGCCGACAACCCCAGGGCTGCGCAGAGCGCGCCCGACCACTTCACGTTTCTCATAGCTCACCTCTGAGGCCCAGGTTCGGCAAGATGGGCAGACCCGAGACCGTCTCCTTTTCGCGGTAGTCGAAGCTGTAGCTGTAACCCTCTTGATTCTCGGCGTTGTACGCGTTCTGGAGATCCAGGTAGAGCGCGACGCTCCCGGGCCCGACCCTCCACTTCTTCTGCACGCGCACGTCGAGCTGCTGGAACATCGGATTGCGCTCCGAGTTGTTCAGGCCGTAGATCGGCGCGTACACGCCGCTCGTCGCGTCGTACGTGCTGCCGATGACGGGCGTGGTCGGGTCGCCGCTGATCAAGCGGAAGCGCGCGCCGAGCTCCCAACCCTTGCCGAGATCGTGACTCGCGACGACGCTCAAAATGTGCGTCTGATCGCTGTCGAAGAGCCGCCAGCGCTCGTCGAGATCGCGCCGCTCGCTGCGCGAGATCGTGTACGCCAGGTACGCGAACGTGCCCTCGCGCGGCGTCATTTCCGCCGAAAGTTCGCCGCCGTAAATGCGACCTTCGCCCTCGCTCACGAAGCGCGGCGGGCGATTGCCCTGGGTCTCGACGGGCCGGTCGTAGAGCCACTTGTAGAAGCCCTCCGCTCCGAGCTTCACGTGATCGCCCACCTTCTGCTCGACGCCCGCGCTCGTCTGGAACGCATGGTACGGGTCGAGGTTCGGGTTGCCGATCTCGTTCAGGGCCATCCAGTACTCGGGCGCTTGCGAGTAGAGGCCCACGCCGGCCTTCAGCGCCGTCTTCTGCGTCACGTCGTAGCGAGCGGTCAGGCGCGGGTCGACCGTCAGCGCCTCGATGTCGCGGTAGTAGTCGACGCGCACGCCGGGGACGAACAGCAGCTGCTCCCACGGCCTCACCCCGAACTCCAGGTACGCGCCGGGGCGAAGCACCGTCACGTCGTCCTCGAGCGAGACCATGCGCTGCGTCGCGAGCGGCAGGTCGTGCCCGCCTTCGGGCTGCGAGGGCGCCGGACCGAAATAGCTCCCGGTCGCGAACCAACCGTTGAAATCCATGCCGGTCGTCATGCGAAGCTCGGGCATCACCTCCACGCTCCACTCCGCGCGCGCGTTCAAATCGGGGCCCTCGATCTCCTGCACCAGCTGACCGATGCGCTGGTCGATGTTGATGTACCCGGCCGAAACGGCCAAATCCTGCGTCGCCGTGCTCGACAGCTTCGACTTCAGCGACGCCTGGAAGCGGTGGAACGCGATCGACCCGCCGATGCTGCCCGAAAGTCCCGGATCTTCCTCGTTCGGGTCCGAGAACAGGAGCTCGATCGAGTCGCGGCTGCCGTACGCCATCAACTTCAAGCGATGCCTCCCCGCGCCCGGGCTCGCTCCGCCCCCGCCGAACTCGGTCGAGAGGATCCCCTGGTAGTCGTAGTAGACCGGCGCCGCGAGCACCGAGTACGCGTCCTCGGGCACGAAGTTCTCGAAGAAGAAGTCGAGGTTGCTCCGCCGCGCCGCGAGCGCGATCCCCGTCCTCTCGCCGAGCGGCCCTTCCACGAGCGCCGAGCTGTCGATGAAGTTCAGATCGATCATCCCGTGCAGCCCGTCGAGGCGCGGATCGTCCGTCTTCACGTCGACCACGCCGCCCGTCAGCCGCCCGTAGCGCGTCGAGAAGTTACCCGGATAGAGGTCCACCTCCGACACCAACCACGAGTTCATGAAGCTCGAGCCGCTGAAGTGGAACAGGAACGGCACCGGGATCCCGTCCAAGAACGTCCCGCTCTCGTTCCACGCCGAACCGCGGATCAGCGGATCGCCCTGCGAGCGCGCCACGCCCGGCAACACCTCGATCGCGCGGATCGCGTCTCCGCGCGTGCCCGGGATGCGCGTCAGCTCCTCCTTGTCGATCGAGCGCTTCGTCACCTCGCGGGGTGGTGCCTCCACCTCCGCCGTCCCCTCGTACTCCTCCAAATCATCGACGGCGGTCTCGCTCGTCGCCGCCACGTGGGCCGGCTTCTCCCCTGCGCCAGCCGTTTCTCCTTGGGTTGGTGCGCCAGCCGCCGGGCCCTCTGCGCCAGCCCCTTCACCCGCGTTGGCCTCGCCACCCACCGTGGCCTCGCCGCCCGCCTCGGCCTCACCGGGCGCCCCCGAACCCGCCGCCGCGTCGGCCCACTCCGTCGGCTCCACCACGTAGCGGTAACGAATCTTCACTCTCAGGGGTGTCTCGCCCCGGCGCGCCGGCTCGAACTCGAACGCGCGCACCGCCGCGAGCACCGCGCTCTTCACCGCGCTGCTCGCGCCCGCGTCCGACTCGGCGTCCACGATCGCCGCCTCCGCTACCTTCCCCTGCTCGTCGATCGTGATCTCGGTCATCACCGCGATCTCGAAGTCCGGCGACTCCGCTTCCGCGAGCTCCACCTTCACGAACTTCACGAGCACGGGCGGCGTCACCGCATTCGGATCGGCGGCACCAGGTCTCGGAGAACCAGGCCTCGGGGAACCAGGGCTTGGGGAACCGGGGCTCGGGGAACCACCCTGATCGGCCTCTGCGCCGGCAACCTCGGTCACCGCCAGGCAGCCCAACAGGGCAAAACTCATCCACACGCAACGTGACGAAAAGCGCACGAGCATCCTCACACGCGGCGCGAAGCCGCTCGGTTCACGGGAGCCCGGGCTCGCGACTTCGCAACGCCTCAACGAGAGGCGCGCGGCTCGCAGCCAGGGCTCCGTCTTTTCGGACTAACGAAAGGTTCGCCCATCCGTGCCCGCACCCCTCCGGAGTGTTCAACCGAACGCGCACCTGCTCGCCGGTGGGAGCGAAAGCTCGCCCTGAGACGGCACCGGCGCAGCCTCCCCGGCCTCCCTCGCACCGCTGAAAACTCCTTCGATCCGGCCCGGCCCGCCGTTGTACGATCCGGCCCGTCGTTCCTCCTTGACGAACCCGTCACCGGGCGGTAAGAGCGGCGCTCCAAACCGTTCCCCTTCCAGGGGGAAAGGCGCGGGCCATTAGCTCAATTGGTAGAGCAGCGGACTCTTAATCCGTTGGCTTCAGGTTCAAGTCCTGAATGGCCCACCAAGACAAAGAGCGGACCCCACACGGTCCGCTCTTTTGCATTTTGGGTGCTCGTCAATGAGGGATCGCGGAGAGCTGCGCGGACCGTTCGCTTCTCGCGGCTCTCGACCCCGTCGTTAGAACGCGCATTGCGTCTGCAGCCTGGCGGGCCGAAAGGGACCGGTCCGCCGAGCTCTAGCGCCAGTGCTTGCTTTGGCCTGCCGTCGTGACTTCCGCTTGTCGTCCGTTCGCTGCTGACTGCTCGGCCAGCTCAGCGACCGCTCGAAACCCGGCGTCGCGCTCGTCTACACGCGCATGGCTCACCAAGATCGACGTTCTCGTGCTCGGCAACCTCCTCCTCGCTCCCATGACAGACGTCGAAACCGCGACCTGCCCAAGACGCTCAGACCGCGACGTGGAAGTGCTGGTAGCCGAGTTTCGCGTCAGCGGTGGCAACACTTCAACCACGCCGCTCTGGTGCGCAACATCCCACGGCAGGTCCTCATCCAGCCTCCATGCCTCGAGCTCGTCGAGCAACTTGGGATCCCTCCCCAAAGCGCGTCAGCATCGATTCAACGCCCCGGTAGGACTTGGGAGGGTAGTACTCGCCGCGCGCCAGCTTCGTACGGTACGAGCGCATCGCCGTGACCGCCTCGTCGGGTTTGGATGACGCGGTCGGTTCAGTGCCGAAACTTGACGAGACGGCGATTGCACCTGCAGGATCGAACGGATTGTTGTTTGATGACAGCTGAGCCCGGTAAGCGATAATGCGCTCGGCAAGGCATTCGTTGGTGGCAAGGGGAGCGGTCTCAAAGTCGAGGAGCCCTTCCACGATCTTTCTCTGCGCGCGACCGGCCAGATGGTGGCGTTGCGCCAGACCGCGATCGCGATTGCCATCGTCACATAAACCCACATTGCAAATCGGGTGGATCCATTAGGGTGCAAACTGGCAGCCCGCAGGACCTGCTCGGGAGTCCCTGAGTCTATTCCGACTTTTATTGACCGTGCCGTCACCAAGCCGACGGGGACGTTGACCGACTTTCCGAAAGGACCTGACGGAGCTGTTCATTCACGACCCTGACCTCCTTGACGAAGTAAGTCGTGCGGGCCTAGAT
>JAEZYO010000780.1 GCA_023419055.1 Pseudomonadota bacterium
GGTCTCCGGGCGCTGCCTGCAGGCTGCGCGCGCGACCTGCATAAGCAAGCGCGCGATCGAAGCTCGCATCGGGGTGGGAAAATCCACGATCGGCGAGGGCCTCGAAGCGATCGACAGCCTCCCCGTACGCGCCGCGCTCGAGCGCTGCCGCGCCCTCACGGAACGCATCCTCCGCGCTCTCCGCGCGCGTGGGGAGCGCATGCAGGAACGTGACGACGAGAGCCGCGAGGACGAAGCGAGCGCGCATGAACCTAGCTCGTAGCGCGAGGTTTCTGTCGAAGGAGCGCGCGCGTCAAAGGTTCTGCTCGGGCGACCCATTCCTTCGGGCTCGAGCCCGATGCATCGCCGGTGAAGCGGGCCCTCTCGCAGTCGTCGAGCAACGCGATGACGGCGGTCGCGCGTTCGGCCGGTACGCCGGCTCGCTCGAGCGCCTTTTGCAGGTCGCTTCGGAGGAGAGCCCGGGCTCGGAGGCCCGTCCCTGCTTCGATGGCGAGGAAGAGCGCACGCTCGACCAGCGCGGGCGCTTTGGCCGCCTCACTCGCCGGGAGCCGCGACGCATCGTTCAGCGCCGCTTCCGCGAGCAGTCGCGGGTCGTCCTTCTTCGCGGAGGCCCGCCGTTTGAGCGCGCCCCAGAGACGCAGCCCACCGTCGGTCAGCACGACCCCGAGCGGCGCTCCGAAGACGAGCCAGAGGAACCAGGGCTCGTCCGTCAGGTGCCGTTTCTCGGGTGGTAGAGGCTCGAGCTTGCCGCGGATCTTGCCGAGCTCCTCGAGCGGAGAACGCTGCAGAGCGTCGGCGCGTTTCGGCCCCGCTCCCGGAGTGACCTCGATCTTCCCGAGCGCCGCGCGCGCGAACTCGTAGCGTTCACTCGTCGGGTTGTAGAAGGGAAGCGCGAGCTCACCGAGGTCCACGCTGCCCGCTTCGGTCAGCTTGACGACATAAGTGAAGGAGCGAAAGCCGCGCACCACGTTGCCCTTGGGCTCTACGTCGGAAACGATGTTCGGCTCGAGCCACTCTACGCCGTGCCGTTGAGGCACGTTGAGCGTGGAAGGGACGTTTCCGATGCCCTCGAGGCGCGCCACGACCGAGACGGCTTCACCCGCCTGTACTCGGCGCGGCTCCACGGTGGCGCTCAAGGTGTACTGTCCCACGTCGCCGAGTCGATAGCCGGGCGGCCTGCCGGAGAGCGGAGGCTCTTCCACGACGATCTCGATCGGCTCGCTCGAGCGCGAGAGTGGTTTCCTCGTCGCGTAGCGGTCCCCGCCGAAGAGAACCTCGACGGGCCCCACGCTGAGCTTGCCGGCCTTGAGCGGGAAGAGCGCGTACTGCCTTAGCCGTTGCGCGAGAAACACGTCGTCGCCGATCGGTACTCGTACGGCGCTTTGGTCCGAGTCCTCGATCGCGAAAGCGAGGAAATCAGGGCGGCTCGGTTCGGTGACTCCTCCCACGCGATAGGGGCCTCGCCCGCCGTAGCCGTAGATGTCGAAGGTGACCTGCTGCCCGACCACGACCTTCTCCGGCGTGGTCCGCACGCGCACGAACGCCGTTCGATCGGGGGCGCGATCGACCTGGAACTCCGGAGGTACCGGAGGCAGGTCGTCGGCGAAGTCGTCGCTATTGGGATCGAGCAGGCCCCTGGGAAACGGCGAGCGCCCGAAGGGGTCGAAAAAGTCGAACGGATCGAAGCCGGGCCGCCGGGGATCCCCACGGCGAGGCAGAGTGCCTGCGGCCAGCACCTCGAGCTCGATGACGTCGCCCTGCTGGCGCTTGCCCTGCACCTCGACGCTCGGCGGGCCGATGCGAAACTTCCCCGGCCGCGCCGCGCTCAAGGTCCACGTAACGGTGATGCCGACGCTGCGCGACATCCGGCCGTTCACGATGCTGACTTGGGTTTGTGAGCTCACGCTCGGCCCGCGAACGGTGACGCCGGGCGGAGCGACGAGCTTCGGGTTCGACGGCACGTCGGCCTCCGAGCTCGCGAGCGCGGTGAGCTGCACCTGGACGTTTTCTCCGACCTCGACCTGACGTGCGCTGGCTTCCGTCTGCAAGCGCACCTGCGCCGATGCGATGGTGGGCACGGCGCACACGATCGCGGCTACGGCGATCGTCGACCCGAGCCTCACTTGTCCTCCGAAGCGGGGACGCGCTGGCCGCGCCGCCTGCCGAGTTGCTGCTGGAGGGTGGGCGCCTGCTCGAATTGGTCGAGCAAGCGATCGTCCGGTGACTGCTGGGGTTGTTGTGGTCGCTGCTGCTGCTGTTGTTGTTGTTCCTTCTGGTCCTGCTGGTCCTTTTGATCCTGATTCGAGCCGGCGTCCTTTTGATCGCCCGCGTCGGGCTGCTCGTTCTGATCCGAGCCGCCGTCGTCACCCGCGTCTTTCTGATCGGCCTCCCCGGAGTCGGGCTGATCGCCGCCGTCGTTGCCGGAGTCGGGTTGGTCGTTCCCGCCGTCATCGCCGGAATCCGGCTGCTCGGAGGCGTCGGGCGAAGCGTCGCTGCCGGCGTCTTTCTGTTCGTCTTCCAGGCGTCGCTGAGCGATCGCTCGGTTGTGCGCGGCGTCGCGCCCGATTCCGTCGGCTCCGGCGTCTTCGGGGAAGCCCGGGACGAGCTTCAGCGCGGCGTCGTAAGCCGCTACCGCGGCGCGGTATTCACCGCGTAAAAACTCGAGGTTGCCGGCCAGGTAGAAGGCGCGCGCTCGCAAGTCGATCGGCGCCGTCGCGTCTCCGGCCACGAGTCGCACGATGGTGCTCGCACAATCGACCTGTTCGCCGCGCTTCTCGCGCTGGGTCTCCTGCTCGGGGGTGAGCCCCGCGTCCGTCGCGCCGAGCGGCTCCTCCCCGAAGCGCTGACCGAACTGCTCGGCGAGCGCAAACAAGCCGAGCCCGAGGTCGAACGCCGCGTTCGGGCGGGTTCGAGCCGGCTCCGGCGTCGAGATCTGACCCTTTTCGCACTTGCCCGTCAGCAAGTAGCTCTCGAGCAGACCCACCGCGGCGCCTGCGTCTCCCGCGTCGTAGGCCGAGATGGCGTCGTTCACGACGGGTGACTCGCGCTCGAACAAGCGATCGGCGCGCTCGCAGCCGGTTCCGAGCAGGCCAAGGACGAGCGCAGAAGAGAGCCCGGTGAGCGCCGCGCGGGCAGCGCGCTTGGCCGCGTCGCTGCTCTTGCGCCGCCTGCGCTTCGGCTCGACGGGCGTGGTCACGGCGCGGGCGCGCTTCGGCCCCTCCGGGATGAAGCTCTCCGCTAGGAGCAGCAGGATCGCGAGCGCGAGCGGGTACGCGAACACGTCGGCGTACACGTCTTCCACGCGCTCCGAGAGCTCCTCGCTCATCAGCCGCTTGAGACGGTTCGCGACCTCCTCGATACCGGTTTGCCCGCGTTCGCTCCGGACGATGATGCCGCCCCCGCTTTCGGCGAGCTTCGTCAGCTGCTCTTCGCCCTCGGCCGTGAGGCTCGTCGTGATGGGCTTCCCATCCTCGTCGTTGCGGTAACCGAGCACGCGTCCGCTGTCGTCGACCTCGGGCAGCGGCTCCGGCGTCCGCCCGCCGATCTGCACCACGTAGACGCTGATCGCGTCTTGACGCGCGGCGGTGGCGACCGCGACCGGATCACCCTCGAGGTCTTCGCCGTCGGTCACCAGCACCATCACGCGGCGATGATCCTTGGAGAGCGGATCGCGCGCGAAGAGCTCGCGGCCGGCCTCGAGGGCGCGCGCGATGGCCGTGCCGCCGACGGGCATGTCGTTCGGGGAGAGCTGGCGGAAGAACTGCGCGATGGCCCCGCCGTCGCTCGTGAGCGGGAAGGCGATGGCATCGCCCGCGAAGGCGACCGCGCCGAAGCGCGCCCCGGGCAGCTCGGCGATCAGGCGCCCGACCTCCGCCTTGGCCCGTTCGATGCGCGACGGAGCGACGTCGCGCGCGTACATGCTCTTCGAGTAGTCGAGCACGAGCGTGACATCGAGATCGGTCGCCGGGATCAGGCGCGAGCCGCGCCCGTACTGAGGCTGGGCGAGCGCCACGAAGGCGAGCGCGAGCGCGAGTACGAGCAGCACTCCCTTCAGGGTGCGGCGCCCGCCCGCGCGCGACGTGGCGAGCGCCGCGACGCGCTCGGGGTCGCCGAAGCGTGCCACGGCGCGCGTGTGCAAGAACGCGCCCAGCACCAAGAGGCCGCCCACGCCGAGCGCGAGCAACGTGCCGAGGAGCCAGAGCTCTTCCGCGAACCTCACGGGAACCTCCGCAGCAAGAAGGCGCGCAAGAGCGCGTCCAGCGCGAGCAGGAGCACGCCCGGCAACAGCAGGAAGCGGTAGAGCTCTTCGTAGTTGGCCTGGTTGGCCGCGAGCTTGGTCTTCTCGAGCTTGTCGAGCACGTCGTGGAAGCTCGCCTGCAGCGTGCGCGCGTCGGTCGCCACGTACATCTGTCCGCCCGTCTTGCTCGCGAGATCGCGCAGCAGCTTGGGGTTCACCGGGTAGTTGACCTGGTGGTAGCGCGGCTGGCCGAAGATGTCCTGGCCGTCCTGGACCTCCGCGAGGTCACCGGAGCCGATCTGGATGCTGTAGATCTTGGCGCCGACCTTGTTCGCGAGCTCGGCGGCGTGCTCTGGAGCGAGCAACCCGCCGCGGTTGTCCCCGTCGGTGAGGAGGATAACCGCTTTGCTCTTGGCCTCGCTGCGCCGCAGGCGCGCGGCCGCCGTGCCGATCGCGTCTCCGATCGCGGTCCCGTTGGGATCGATCAGGTTGATGTCCATCCGCGACACCAGCGCGTCGAGCAGGTGATAGTCGAGCGTGGGCGGAGAGACGACGTACGCGCTCGAGCCGAAGACCACGACGCCGATGCGGTCGGTCTTGCGGCGGGAGATGAAGTCTCGCAGCACCGCCTTCGCGGCGTCGATGCGCATCGGCCGGAGCTTCTGGCCCTTCGAGGGCAGGTAGCCCTGGAGGTCGTCCGGCACGTTGTCCATCACGGCGCGCATGGAGCCCGAGAGGTCGAGCGCGACGACGATGTCGATGCCCTGCTCCTGAGTGGTCACCGCGCGGAGCGAGTTCAGCGGTCGCGCGATCGCGCCGATGCACAACAAGAGCCCGAAGGAGCGCGCGATGGTCGGCGCGTCCCGGAGCCAGACGCGCACGCCTGCCGGCCCCGTGAGCAGCGGGCGCAAGATCCCGAGCCGCAGGCGCGGAACGCGCTGGGCGTCGCCCCAGATGCCCCACACGAACACCGCTGGAACCACGAGGGCGGCGAGCAACGCGTACGGGTACTGCCACTCGGCCTGCAAGAGCTCCTGACCGCGGAACAACGCCGGGTACGCGGCTGCCGCGAGGCCCAGCACGAGGGTGAGGCCGAGCGCGACCACGATGCGCATCGACCGCGTCACGTGGACCCCTCCACGGGCTCGGGGGGCGCGGGCGCGGCCGCTTCGGTAGGTGTGGGTACGGTCGTGCGCACGATCTCCTCGGCGCGGGAGAGGGAAAGCACGCAGTCGGCTTCGCTCGGCGTGAAGCGCGCGAACTTCACGAGATCGGCGTCACGCAGGAAGCTCTCGATCGTGTCGAGGACCGGGATGCGAGGCGACACCTTCCGCAGCACGGAGAGCGCTTCGCGCGTCGTGCTCTCGAGCCCGTCGAAGCCGTAGCGCGCGCCGAGGTACTTGCGCAGCGTATCGGACACTCGGTCGTAGTGCTCGGCGTGGCGTTGCTCCGTGAGGAGCCCGGCGTGCCGCAGGTCGTAGAGCTCCTCGAGCGCGACCTCCCAGGGCAGACGCGGAGGTGGGGGTGGCGGGACGGGGCGCGGCCTGCGCAGCCACTTGCCCAACAGCCAGGCAAGGAGCGCGCCCGCGACGAGCGCGACGGCAGCGACGAGGGTCGCCGTCTTCGCGGCGGTCCAGATTTCGCGCTGCGGGCGAGGCGCCGGATTTTCACGTGGCTTGGCGTTGGGCGTGTTGGCGATCGGATCCTCGATAGTGACCCGATGCGGCTCGGTGCAGAGCACCATGACGTCACCGCTCGCGCGCGCGATCGTGATCGGCAAGGGTGGGATGACGAGCTGGTTCCTGCCGGGCTTCTCCGGGAGCGGGACGAACGAGACCTTCACGGTCGTCGTCGCGTTCTCGCCCGACTCGCGACGCTCGACCACGGGACCCGCACCGCCGTCCGGATCGGGGAGGTAGAGACCCGAGCGCTCGAGCGCCTCGAGCGCCTTGCTCGACGATTGTGGCGAGAGCCCGCTAGGAAGCACCGTCTCGCCCTTGCCGTGCTCGATCTCGAGCGCGAGCGTCAGCGCGTGCCCGGAGAGCGCGCGGCTCGGCAGCGTTTCTTTCAACTTGGGCCGCGGCTTGTCCGCGGGCAGCTTTTCGACGCACTGCTCGCCGATGCTCGCGACCGACACCGGCGGCGCGCTCGGCGCCGCGGACGGGACCGAGGCGCTCGGAGCCTGCGCTCCGGCCAGCGTCGACAACGAGCTCAAGGCGAGCGTCATCGCCGCGGAGAGCTGTCGCCCTTTCAACGATGCACCCTCCGCGCGCGGCGGGCGAAGAGATCGCGCAGCGGCCCGATGTAGGGCCGATCCGTGCGCACGACGCAGTAGTCGAGGCCGAACTTCTTGAAGAGCGCGATGGGCCGTTCGCGAAGCCTTCGCATCTGCTTCTGGTAGTTCGCCCGGACGAGCGGACTCGAAGTGTCGACGAGCACGCTCTCGCCGGTCTCGAAATCCTCGAAGCTCGCGAGGCCGACGTCGGGCAGCTCCTCGTCGCGCGGATCGACCAGCATGACCGGGATCACGTCGTGGCGAGCGGAGGCGAGCGAGAGAGCGCGCTCGTAGCCGTCGGCGAAGAAGTCCGACATCAAGAAGGCCACGCTGCGCCGCCGAGACAGGCGGTACAACGTCTCCAGCATGACCTTGAGGTCGGTGCCGGTCCGCGTGGGGTTCGCGCCCAGGATCTCGCGGATCACTCGCATCACGTGCTTCTGCCCCTTCTTGGGCGGCACGATCTTCTCGACCGTGTCGGTGCCGAGCAGGAGGCCGACGCGGTCGTTGTTCTTGATGGCGCTGAAGGCGCACACGGCGGCTACCTCGGCCGCGAGGCGCGCCTTGCTGCCGCCGCGCGTCCCGAAGAGCTCGCTCGCCGAGAGATCCACCGCGAGCAGCACCGTCATCTCGCGCTCCTCCGTGAACACCTTCACGTAGGTCGCGTTCATGCGCGCGCTCACGTTCCAGTCGATGGTGCGGACGTCGTCGCCGGGCTGGTACTCGCGCACCTCTCGAAAGGCGAGGCCCTGGCCCTTGAACACGGACGTGTAGCTGCCGGCGAGCTGCTCCGTGGCCAGCCGGTTCGTCGTGATCTCGAGCTTCCGCAGCGCTTTGAGGAGCTCTTTGGGGATCAAGGCGCCTCCTGGGCTCCGCTCTACGGGACTTCCACTACTTCGAAGACGCGGCGCACGATGTGCTCGGCCGTGACCTCTTCCGCCTCGGCTTCGTACGAGACCACCACGCGGTGACGCAGGACGTCGGGGCCAATCGCCTTCACGTCTTCGGGGGTCACGTAGCCGCGGTGCCGCAAGAAGGCGTGAGCGCGCGCCGCCAGGTTGAGCGCGATGCTGGCGCGCGGGCTCGCTCCGTACTCGATGAGCGGGGCCAGATCCTTCAGGCCGTGGCTCTGCGGCTCGCGGGTCGCGAAGACGACGTTCACGATGTAGTCCTTGACACGATCGTCCATGTAGACGTCACGCACGACCTTGCGCGCTTCGAGCAGCTGCTCCGGCGTCGTCGTCGAGTGCGCGCGCGCCTGGACGACGCTCGTCATGCGATCCATGACCTGCCGCTCTTCTTCGCGGCTCGGGTAGCCGACCTTGATCATGAGCATGAAGCGGTCGACCTGAGCTTCCGGCAAGGGGTACGTGCCCTCTTGCTCGATGGGGTTCTGCGTCGCCATCACCACGAACGGATCGGGCAGCGAGTAGCTGGTGTCGCCGATGGTCACCTGCCGCTCTTGCATCGCCTCGAGCAGGGCGCTCTGCACCTTGGCCGGAGCGCGGTTGATCTCGTCGGCGAGGACCAGGTTCGCGAAGATGGGTCCGAGCTTGCTCGAAAACTGGCCGGTCTTCTGATCGTAGATGACGGTGCCGACGAGGTCGGCCGGCAAGAGGTCGGGGGTGAACTGGATGCGGGCAAACTTCGCGCTGATCGCGTCACAGACGGTGCGGACGGTGAGGGTCTTGGCGAGGCCCGGAACACCCTCGAGGAGGACGTGACCTCCGGCCAGGAGGCCTACGAGGATGCGCTCGACCATCTGCTGTTGGCCAACGATCACCTTGCCGACTTCGCTGAGGAGCTCGTCGACGAAGGCGCTTTCCTTGGCGACGATTTCGTTCAGTGCGCGGACATCCTGCATGGGCTCTACTCGCTCTTCGAAGGAGGGTCGTAACGGATCGACCGGGGCCTAAATAGCGCGACCGGCGGCGCTCCGACAATCTCGAGTGGGTCGCTATTCCCCGCCCAGCTGGGAGAGCGCCAAACCGACGAGAATCTGGGCGCCTAGCGCCACCGCCAAGGCCAGGAGGCCGAGCAGGAGCCCCGTCACCGAACGCCGCGGCCGCACGAAATGCACCGGTAGACAGAGCGGTCCGAAGGCGACGACGGCGCTCCAGAAGGAGGCCTTCGGCCAGGCTCGCGCGAGCATGCGCGGCGAGAGCCGGTGCTCGTCGACCCGGAGCAGCCAGGCGGGGAGCGCAATGCCGAGCGCGAGCTGCAAGACCACTGCGACGACGTCCAGCAACGTCGGCTCCTGGACCTCGTCAGTGCGACTCGAGCTTCTTCACGAGCTCGAGGAAGGCGGTGTCTTCGCCGCCGGCGGGGCGCTCTTTGCGGCGCAGCACGTGGCTGCGTCCCAGGTTGAGCTCGCAGTGAATCGACTCGGTGTACTTCTTCAGCGCCGGCCCCACCGGCTTCATCGCGACCACTGCTTCGCCTACTTCACGCAGGCTCTCGTCCATCTTGGTGCAGGAGTCGCTGAGCTTCGGGATGGCGAGCGGGCTCGCGTCCGGGCAGCAACCGGCGCGCACCACCGCGAAGGCGGCCATGTCGTACCAGCCAATCTTCGCGAAGATCTTCATCGCGTCGGTCACTTGCCCCCTTGGAGCCCCGGAGACGACGGCGCCGTGCAGCTTCTCCGCGCCGAGCCGCGGATCCGCCTCGCCGCACACGAACGCGAGGTCCGGCGCCTTACCGAACGTGTCGGGTGGGAGGTACCCGGCGACGCAGCTCCCGAGCTTGTCGCCCTCCATCACGCCCTCGTTTTCACCGGTGACCGGTACGTCGGTGAGGTCGATAGCCGAGGCGCTCGCGGGTGTGGGAGGGGCCGGCTTCGCGGGAACAGAAACGATTTCGACCTCGGGCTTCTTCGGTTTGAGCGTCGAGAACACCCAGCCGCCGATCAACCCGAGCCCGATGGCACCCACCGCCAGGGCGCCGAGATGGCTCGATTTACGCTTGGCGGGAGCGGGCGAGGTGCTGACGAAAGGCGCTGCGGCCTCCTGAGGCGCGTTGGTGCTGGGCAGCGGCGGCGGCTCTTTCGAGTGGCGCACCGTCGGTGGGATCGTCTCTTCCGCGGCGTGCTCGACGAACCAGCGCGCGAGCTCGCGGCGGAGGGGGCGGAGATCGCGGCTGCGCGAGTCGGCGTCGCTCGACAAGCCATGGAACAGGCTCGCGCGGAGCGCCGCGTCGCTGACGCCAGCTTCGCCGATCTGGCCCTCGTCCGCGTAGCCGGTCACCGGAGGCGCCTTACCGGTCAGCATCTCGTGCAACAGCGCGGCGACGGCCCAGGCGTCGTCAGCGACGGTCGGCGCGAGCGAATCGCCACCCGGTGCTCGGGACACGCTGCCCGCTCCCGGTGGTTCGAACGCGAGCACCGGCATGGCTCGCTCGCTGTCGTGCGCGATGATGAGAGCTCGATCGCTCACGAGGCCGTGCACGGCACCGTGCTCGTGGAGCGAGGTCAGCGCGTCGGCGGCGCGGAGCGCCGTGCGCACCGCGTCGACCGGGGACTTGGTGCCGATTTCATCGAGCCGTTCGCGCAGCGAGACCCCGGCAACGCGTTCCGTGACGAGCAGGTGTCGCCCGTCTGCCTCGACGAGGGCGAGGACCTGAGCGAGGTGCTGGTGAACCAGCGAAAGGGCTGGTTCGAGGCCGGCGGCCTGGGCGGAGGACACCTCGACGACCAGGACCTCGCGGTCTTCCTTGGTGTCGACCCCGATCCACGCCTTGCCGGAAGCGAGCGCCTCCGTGAGTCGATAGCGCTCGTCCAGCACGGCACCCGGGCCGAGCTCCTGCGATCCGTCTGCGGCCACTTCGAGCCAAGCGTCGCACTTCCCCCCGGAAAGATCTACACCGCGTGATCGCCCGGCTCGGGCACCAGTCCGCCCCCGGTGAACTCCGGCAGGACCGGTGCGCGAATCGGCCCGCGAGCCATTCCGTGCGCGTTTTCGCCGCGCGCGTTGGATGGTTATTCTCGCTGCGCGATGCGTCTCTTCGTGGGCACCAGCGGTTTCTCCTACCCCGAGTGGCGAGGAGGCTTCTACCCGGCCGATCTCGGCGAAGACAAAATGCTTCGTTACTACGCGGAGCGCCTGCCGAGCGTCGAGCTCAACAACACGTTCTACCGCATGCCTCGCGCCGAGCTCATCGAGCGCTGGCGCGCGGAGGTGCCGGAGGACTTCTGCTTCGCCGTCAAGGCGCCGCGCCGAATCACGCACATTGCGCGCCTGAAGAATACTGGTGAGGAGGTCGCTTACCTCGATCGGGTGATCGGCACCTTGGGAGCGCGTCTCGGTCCGATCCTCTTTCAGCTGCCGCCGTTCCTGAAGAAGGACGCGCCGCTCCTCGAGGCGTTCCTCGCCGAGCTCCCGAAGAGCATGAAGCCGGCGTTCGAGTTCCGGCACGTGTCCTGGTTCGACGACGAGACTTACGCGATCCTCCGCGCGGCAGGCGCGGCGCTCGTCGGAGGCGACGTCGACGAAGGGCCTTCTCCGCCGCTCGTCGCCACGGCCGACTTCGGGTACCTCAGGTTGCGAGCTGCCTCCTACGACGCCGAGGGCCTCGCAGAGTGGTCACGGCGCATCGCCGAGCAGCCCTGGCAAGCCGCGTACGTCTACCTCAAGCACGAGTACCTCGGCCCGAGCTACGCGAAACGGCTGCTCGATCCGAACGCTCCGTTGCCCGAAGCTCCGCCGCCGCCCGCGCCGGAGCAGGTCAAGGCGGCGAGAAAGAAGCCCGCACCCGAGAAGGCTCCGTCCCCCGAGAAGCCGGCGCGCGCTCGTGCCCCGCGAGCGAAGGCGACGAAGAAGAAGCCGGAGTGAGGCCTCGCGCACGTCGCGAACGCGAAACCCCCCAACCCGTGAACGACGCTGGCCGCGCGCCGTTGCGGACGCCGCGGTCGGCCTCCCTTCACGAGCGACCGCTCTCTGCGCTCTGCGCCTCGCTCAGGTAGTAAGCCTTCTGCGCGGGATAGTAGTCGTCGAACTGCGGTCGCTCACGACCTTCGCGCGTCGCGACCAGCATGTCGAGGTAGTACTCCCAGCCGGGACCGACGTCGCCGGCGAGCTTCGCCTCCGAAAGGCGCTGCACGAACTTGAGCTCGGTCGTGTCACCGTGAGCCGCCAACGTGAGCTCGAGGTGCCAATCGCCATGCTCGTCTTTCATCGAGAGCTCGAGCCGGTGTGGCGCTGCGCAATCGACGATAGTGACATTGCACCAGGGCGCATTCTGCTCGAAGCTGAGCTGCACACGAACGGTCTTTCCCGTCGCGGCATCGCCCTCCCAAGGTCCGAACCAGCGGGCGGTGCTCTCCGGATCCGTGATGCTGCGCCAGACGTCGTCGATAGGAGCTCGAAACGTGCGCTTCAGCAGAAGGTCCGTTCCGGTTGCCGTAGTGCGAACATGGCCGGTAGGTCGAGGGCTCACGCTGATTCCTTTCTTCGTTGTCGCGCAGTAGGAGGCGCGACGTCTCTCTTGCGGCGCCGACTTCGTACGCGATGAACTTCCGTCTCGAGCGCGTCGAATCGGCGCTCCCAGTGAACGCCGGGAACGCGGAGCTCGCGCAAGAACGCCTCGAGGGGGTGGAGCGCGCTCACCTCGAGCCGATAGACGCGCTCGCGCCCGCTCGGGCTGCCCTGCACGAGGCCGGATTGGCGCAAGACGCGCAAGTGGCGGCTGACCGCCGGGCGGCTCACGACAAAGGCGCTCGCGATGTCGCCAGCCGAGAGCGCGCAGCGACGAAGCATCAGCAAAATCTGCCGGCGAATCGGGTCCGCAAGAGCCTGAGCGACGGAGTCCACCAGCAATACGTAACAATATTGTTACACGTTGGCAAGGGAACGGGCGCGTTCGCTTTCGCCAGGTCCCCCCGCCTTGCGCTTGGCGTCACACCGGGAGGCGGCTCCGCGCGCCACGCCTTCCGAGCGCAAACTGGCGGCGCAGGGGTTCACATCGATCGACATGCGATCCGAGGAGCGAGCTCGTGCGTGTCCTTCGACCTCGACGGACGAGCTCGACGTCGCCCGGATCGAGAACGGTTCAAAGGCGACCAGGGCGACGAACGATGATCATCGAGGACCAGCGACGCACCACGGGAACTAGTGTCCCACGATTCACCATCGAATTGCGGGACCGCCGGCTGCGCCGACGCGCTGCTATGCAGCGCCGGCACTAGTTTCTTCGTCATCGGGGGCACGGCCCCGCCCCGATCGAGTGAACCCGATCCAGGCCCCGACCCGGGTCTTGGGGCCACAACCCCAAAACGTTCGTTTACCGATGAGCCGCGACACTCGTCGGCTAGAGTTGCTCTTGATTCTTCCAAGTGCACCGTTCCACGCCGAATTCCGAGGCACGACGAGGGTGGGGTGCACCAACCGCGAGGGTTGGACTTTCTCTCGAAGAACCTTCATCTTGTCCCGCGGAGTCCTTGATCGATGATCCGAACGCGCGGATTTTGCGGCGCCATTTCTCTCTGCTCGCTGCTGATGGCGACTGCCTGCTCTTCGAACGAAGGGCAGCCTGCGTCCGGCTCGGCCGGAAGCGCGAGCGCCGGAGGGGCAGGCGCGCCGGCGGGTAGCAGCGGTGCGGGCGGCAAAGGCGGCGGCTCGGGCGTGGGCGGCTCGACCAGCGGCGGCAGCGCCGGCAGCGGCACGGGCAGCGGGGGAGTCACGAGCAGCGGGGGAGTCACGAACACCGGAGGCACGGCAGGTTCGGCGGGCTCGAGCACCGGCGGTGCGTCCGGCGGCTCCGGGGGCGGCGGCTCGGGGGTCCAAGTCTTCTCGCAGTGCCGCTTTCACTTCGGGGCGTTCGACGAGCACGCCCGCAACGATCCCGCGCTGGCCGCCCAGATCGACTACTTCATCCCGGGCTGGATGGGAACCAACGGTGACGTGTTCGATCAGGGCTACGTCTGCGCCGAGACCGATCCCGGCGGCGAGCTCGAGGGCAAGGTGCCGGTCGTCGTCAGCTACGTGGCGGCTGCGTATGCCAAGCGACATCACGTTCCGCCGCTCCATGACTGCAATGTCGGAACGCCGCACCTCTGCGACAACGGCGCGGCGTTCATCGAGGACAACTTGAACGCGATCCTCGACGTCTACGAGAACTTCGCTCAAGGCTACGCGAACTGCTACGGCACGACTCGCCCCATCGTCTTCTTGATGGAGCCCGATTTCTATCAGTACACGTACGAGAGCCAGTCGGAGCCCTGGACGCCTCAGCGAGCGGGCGAGATCATGAGCCTGTTCGTCGGCACGCTTCGCGAGCACCTGCCGAACGCGGCGTTCTCGCTCGACATCTCGCCCTGGGTCGCTCCGAACAACGGCGACGACGACGGCGCGAACTGGTACTCCCATTTCGACATGTCGCTCTTCAGCTTCGTCAACACGTCCGGCGGCGGTACCGACGCCGCGAGCGACAAGATCCGCGACGCGAACAACATGACCTGGGCAGGCGTCGCCGCGGTCACCGGCAAGCCGGTGCTGGCGGATACCGGCTACGGTGTCAACGGCTCTTCAGCCGGCCACGACCAGGCCTGGGACAACGTCGGGAACATCAACGCCCGCATCGCCGACGGCGTCCTCGGCATCGCTCAGTACAATCCCAACGGCAACTGGGCGGCGACCATCGCCGGTATCCGAGCCCAGCTCGATACGCCCGACTGCCAGTGAACGAGCCCTCGTCCTGACCCGGCTGTCCGGGCTCGGCGCGGTCCCCCCCAAAGCAAAAGGCCCGACTCCTCGTGAGGAATCGGGCCCTTCGTGCGTCAGTGGTTTTACTGAGCCGCGGCCGGAGAAGTCTCCGGCGCTTCCGCCGCCGCCGTGATGCGCATCCCGTAGAAGGAGCGGTACACGAAGAACAGCATCAGCACACCGAAGACCACGGCCAGGACGGCGCTGGTCTGACGCTCGAGCTGGATCGCGAGCTCGACGGCGAGGAGCCCGAACAGCGTCGTGAACTTGATGATCGGGTTCATCGCGACGCTCGAGGTGTCCTTGAAGGGGTCACCGACGGTGTCGCCGACGACGCTCGCTGCGTGAAGATCGGTGCCCTTCTCCTGGAGCTCGACCTCGACCACCTTCTTCGCGTTGTCCCAGGCTCCGCCCGCGTTGGCGAGGAAGAGCGCCTGGAACAGGCCGAAGAGGGCGAGTGAGATCAGGTAGCCGATGAAGAAGAACGAATCGACGCAGGCGAAGGCGAGGGTGCCGAAGAAGATGGTCAAGAAGATGTTGATCATGCCCTTCTGCGCGTACTTCGTGCAGATCTCGACGACCTTCTTGCTGTCCTCGATGCTCGCCTTGGTGGCTCCCTCGAGCTTCATGTTGCGCTTGATGAACTCGACCGCGCGGTAGGCGCCCGCGACCACCGCCTGAGTGGAGGCACCAGTGAACCAGAAGATCACCGCGCCGCCCGCGATCAGACCCAGCAGGAAGGGCGCGTGCAGGATGCTCAGGTGCGCGAGGTTGTCCTTCAAGCCGTTGGTGAGGAGCACCACGATCGAAAAGATCATGGTGGTCGAACCGACGACCGCGGTGCCGATCAACACCGGCTTCGCCGTGGCCTTGAAGGTGTTGCCGGCGCCGTCGTTCTCTTCGAGCAGGTGCTTGGCCTTCTCGAAGTCCACCTTGAAGCCGTGCGCCTTCTCGACTTCTTCCTTCGCGCCCTCGATCTCGGCGATCTGCGAGAGCTCGAACACGCTCTGCGCGTTGTCAGTCACCGGACCGTAGGAGTCGACCGCGATGGTGACCGGCCCCATGCCGAGGAAGCCGAAGGCCACGAGCCCGAACGCGAAGACGGGCGGCGCGAGCATCAGCGCGTCGAGGTTGCCGATGGTGGTGACGTAGTAAGCGCTACCCATCAGCGCGATGACGACGATGCCCATCCAGAAGGAGCTGAAGTTGCCGGCGGTGAGGCCCGACAGCACGTTCAGCGAGGGCCCGCCCTCGCGCGACGAGGTGACGACCTCGGCGACGTGTCCCGACTCGGTCGAGGTGAAGACCTTGATGAGCTCGGGGATGATGGCGCCGGCCAGGGTGCCGCAGCTGATGATGACGGAGAGCTGCCACCAGAGGTTGCCGTCGCCGAGCGTCGGGATGAGCAGGTAGCTCACGACGAAGGTCAGCGCGACAGAGGCGAGCGACGTGATCCAGACCAGCCAGGTGAGGGGAACCTCGAAGTTTACCTTGGTCGCACGCTCGATGGCTCCCTTCTGGACGGCCTCGTTGATGAGGTACGAGAACACGCTCACGCCGACCATGATGATCCTCATCGCGAAGATCCAGACCAGGAGCAGCACCTGGGTCGACGCATCGCTCACGGCGAGCAGGATGAACGAGATCAGCGCGACGCCGGTCACGCCGTAGGTCTCGAAGCCGTCGGCGCTGGGACCGACCGAGTCACCCGCGTTGTCGCCGGTGCAGTCGGCGATCACGCCGGGGTTTCGCGCGTCGTCCTCCTTGACCTTGAAGACGATCTTCATGAGGTCGGAGCCGATGTCCGCGATCTTGGTGAAGATGCCGCCCGCGATGCGGAGGGCCGAAGCGCCGAGCGACTCGCCGATGGCGAAGCCGATGAAGCAGGCGCCCGCGTAGCTGCCCGGGACGAACAGCAGGATGCACAGCATCAAGAAGAGCTCGACGCTGATCAGCATCATGCCGATGCTCATGCCCGCCTTGAGCGGAATCGCGTAGACCGGGTACGGCTTGCCCTCGAGGCTCGCGTGGGCCGTCCGAGAGTTGGCGTAGGTGTTGATGCGGATGCCGAACCAGGCGACGCCGTAGCTACCCAGGATGCCGATAACGCTGAAGGCGAGGATCGCCAGCACCTTCGCCACCCCGAACTCCTGAAGGAACCCGAAGTAGAAGACGATGATGATGCCGACCAGGACTTCGAGCATCATGATGAACTTACCTTGTGTGACAAGGTAGGTTTTGCAGGTCTCCCAAATGATTTGGGAGATGTCTTTCATCGACTTGTGCGCCGGCAGGTTCTTGACCTGATTCAGCGTCACCACGCCGAAGACCATGCCGAGTAGGGCCACGATCAGCCCCAGCATCAGGAGCGACCGCCCGCTCATCCCGAGCACCTGAACGCTCGAGAGATCCGGCAAAATAAGGTTGGCCTCGCCGCCTCCCTTGTGGGGTTCGGCGGCACTTGCGAGACCGGGAAGCAGCAACGCGACTAACCCGGCGACAATCGCGAGAAACGATTGGAGACGTGCTCCTGAGACAGACGGCAAGGTCCCTGCTCCTTTATGGCGGCTTTCAAGTCAGAAAGCCGCACACCCTTCGAATAGGCGGCGCTGCTCTTAGCGCACCGCACTGCGGGTTGCTAGCACGCCCAGGGCTAGGACCTCAAGCTATTGGAATTACACGTCTAAGCGCCGCCGAAAGCGGGGTGATTCTGCGCAGTAATTACGAGCGCATCTGTGTCGGCGGCTTGCGAGTTTCGCGCTCGGCGCGCTCCTCGTCCGTGAGTACGGAAAAAGCCACTACGGCTCCCAGGGCCGGGAGAAGCCAGATGAGCTTGGCCTGCGCGAGCTTGTGAGACCGGTCATAGAGCGGCGATCGCCAGACGCGGAAGGTGACGAAGAATTGAAAGAACACCAAGCCGCAGAGGACGATGGTGCCGATGACCTGAGCTCTATCCATGGCGACAGCGAGCTAAGCATGCCGGGGGGGTTGCGCAAGGCTCCTCATTTTTCGCCCCGCCGTCGGGGGATGTGCGCGCAGGGTCATTTTCGCGACGAGAGCGCGGCTTCCACGGCGGCCAAGAGTCCGACATGGTCGTACGGCTTCTCGAGAAACCCTGCAAACTCGGTGGCTTCGAGGCCCGCCACGTAGCCGCTCGAGAGCAGAACCGGGACGTTGCTTCCGAGGGCTCGGATGGCGCGCAGCGCTTCGACTCCGCTCATTCTGGGCATGGTCTGATCCATGAGAATCAGTCGGATCTCGTGGGCGTGTTGTCGGAACATCCGAACGCCGTCGACTCCGTCCGACGCGGTGAGCACGCGATAACCCTTGGCGGTCAGGACTCGTCGCGCCACCGCCTGCACCCCGACGTCGTCTTCGACGATGAGGATCGTCCCGAGCTCTCCGTCAGTGCGCTTGGGCGCAATCGTTGCGCCGGTCGCTGGAAGCAACACACGAACTTCGGTCCCGACACCTTCGTGGCTGTCGATGCGAATGGCTCCGGCGTGACTCCGGACGATGCCGAGCACCGCCGCCATGCCGAGGCCGCGCCCCTTGAACTTCGTCGTGAAGAAGGGATCGAACACGCGCCGCAAGGTCTCGTCGTTCATCCCGCAGCCGTCGTCGGTGACGGCGAGCTTCAGGAACGAGCCGGCGCCCGAAGCGTGGCTGATGTACTGGTCGAGCTGCCGCTCCGTGACGTCGACGCGCTCGATGGAGACGACGACGCGCCCGCTGCTGTCGACGATGGACTCCGCCGCGTTGGTGATCAAGTTCATCACCACCTGGCGAAGCTGCGTGGCGTCGCCCTCGATGCTCGGCAAGCCTTCCTGAAAGTGATGGTGGAGCTCCACCTGCTTCGGGATCAGGGCCGAAAGCAGCTTGGACATCTCGCGCACGAGCTGCGGTAGGTCGACGGTCTGGAGCTTGGTCGCGCCTTGCCCGGCGTAGTCGAGCATCTGCTTCGTGAGCTCCGTCGCGCGGCGCGCCCCGAGCTCGATCTCTTCGAGGAGCTGCAGGAGCTGAGCGTCTCCCGAGGCCATGCTGCGCGCGAACGAGGCGTTGCCGAGGATGGTCACGAGCAGGTTGTTGAAATCGTGGGCGATGCCGCCTGCGAGCACCCCCAGGCTCTCGAGCTTCTGAGTGTGCCGGAGCTTCTCCTCGACGTGCTTGCGCTCGGTGATGTCGTAGATCGTGACCACCGCGCCCGTGATTTCGTGCGTCTCCGGGGCGCGGATCGCCACCGCGCGGTAGGCGCCCCAGGAGATCTCGCCGTTCGGTTTCTTCACCCCGAGCGTCATCGCCGGCTGTGTCTGCCCGGTCTTGAGCGCCTTGGTGACCGGGTAGTCCGCGTGCTCGACGAGCGACCCGTCTTCGTAGATGACGCGAGTATCGAAGTCCTTGACGTAGCTTTGATGCAAGCTGTCGTATTCGAGGCCAAGGATGCGCATGGCCTCGGCGTTGGCGCTCAGCACTTGGCCGTCCCTCGCGATTCGCACCATTCCCCCCGGCAGCGCCTCGATCAGCCGCTCGTTGAGCTCCTTGCTGGCGTTGAGCTCGGCTTCGGCGCGCTGGCGCTCCAAGATGTCGAGCTGCAGGCGCTGGTTGACGAGGGTGAGCTCCTGCGCCCGAAGCTCGTAGCGGCGCTCGAGCTCGAGGTTTCGCCGCGCGAGCTCCGAGTCGGTTCTCTGCGCGAAGAAGCCCGGGATGCGATGCCCGCGGATC
>JAEZYO010000839.1 GCA_023419055.1 Pseudomonadota bacterium
GAACCATCGCGCTCCGCACCGGGTCCATTTACGGAGGTGTCTTCGTGCACTGTGGCGTCGCGTGGAGCATGGACCTGTTCGCCATGTCGCAGAACGGAAGCCTCTCGCGCTTGTTCGGATCGACGCCGTGAGCGCCTCGTGGTGTCACTCGGTAGTAGACGTCACCGTGAGCACGTAAGGTCGCGTGAAATGATCGGGCTGCTCGCCAGGTGCGTCGGTCGAGGCCGAGGCCGTTGGGGCGGCGTTGGGCCGCACTCGAATCAGGTATGGGCCCGCGCTCGGTAGGACGACGTCGAAGTCGAGCGGAGCGCCATCCATGGCTCCCTGTTGTTCGATTCCAAGGCCCGCGAGCGTGTTCGCGTCGAAGACTCGCGCCAGCAGGCGAACGTTCAGAGGCACGCTGTCGATCTTGACGTTCAGGGTGCCCGACGGTGCTTCCTCCACCAGATACCAGTCGGCGTAATCCGCCGCCTGAGCGCTCGCGGTCTCGAGGCCGGCGAACATGTACGCGGTAGCGGGCTCGCCGAGCTCGATGCTCGCCGGCTCGAGCTGCGTGTCGTTCGGCTCGTGCACGTCGACGACGGGTGTGTAGTCGACGCGCAGCCGATAATCGAGCTCCGCGATCGCTCCGCCGGTCCAGCGGGACACCTTGATGTAGAAGTCGGCGCCCGGCGCGGCAGAGAAGTACCCGAACAGAGACTTGCCGCCCGTCAGGTGGCCGTCGTCGCTTACGACCTTTCCGTTGTCGAGGATCGACCGAACCTCGATCGCGATCGAAGAGGTGGTGCTGACGTCGGTGAGATACACTCGAAAGAAGCCACCCGACGCTGGCGCTGCCGGCGCAGTGAGCGAGTAAAAGTCCTGATCGTCCGGCGGCGAAATGGAGCCCGTCACCGTGGTGTCGACGGTCAGCGCGTGAGCCTCCGCGAGCGAGTTGTTCGGCTCGGATTCCGCTTCGGTGACCGGTGCCCCGCCTCCGCTCTCGCCTCCGGCTCCTCCCTCCTCGCCGCTCGCGCCGCCTCCTCCTCCGGGTGCAGGCGGACCGTCGCCCTCGCCGCCGGAGCCGCTCTCGGCGCCTCCCGCGCCCCCGCCCCCCTCGCTCGGGACCGGCGCCCCGCCGCTCGCCGCCGCTCCTCCCTGGCCACCGGCGCCGCCGGGGCCCCTCAGCCTGCCCTGGGCGTCGAGTTCATCCGCGCGAGCACACGCCCCGTCGAGTGAGCAGAGCAGACCCTCGATGCAGGGGTCTCGTTGGGTGCAGGCGTCGCGGCACTGCGAGTCGGCGGCGCAGATCTGGTCTCCCTGGCAGTCGGCGGACGAGCCGCAGTCGCGGTCTGCTTCGAGCTGGCAAACGTTGACACCGGACGGAGAGCGTACGCAGCGCGACACATACGGCATCAGCGGCGGCCGGCAGTCGTCGTTGTCGGCACACTGAACGTGACAATGTTCGAAGATGCAGACGAGATCGCCCTGGCAATCGGAGTTGAGCGAGCATTGCCCGGCGAGCTCGATGGCGCGCAGCTTTTCGTCCGTCGAATCCCCGCAAGACGCGAGACCGAACGCGACCGAACTGCTCAGCCAAACGGCGCGAACCACCACACGACTCATTGCACGCACGACTCTCCTCCTCGTATCGATGTATCCATCGGCGGCCACGCTCGCGCGCGGCGTCAAGCCCACGAACCGCTTCCTCGCTAACGCGTCGCCCTCGCGAGCGCAAGCTGTCGAGAACAAACTACCAAGGCGCGCGAGAGCTGCCGTTTTCACGGTAGAGGCAGCTCTTCATCGGGCGAGCTCACAACCTCCGGACGCGAGCCGTGAACGAGAGCCAAAGGGCCTGTCTTGATTTGAATCCGGCTTGCATCGGTGTGTTCTCTCAGTCGGTCCCCCTTCGCAAGGGGCGTGCCGCGGTAGAACGAGCGGGCACGAGCGAGGGGTGGCTCGACGCAGGCCGGAAGTTCTTCGGTCTTCGGGGCCAGGCGGTGACCACGTCCGCTCCGCGGTCCCCTGGGACACTGCGCCGTCCCAGGGGGCAGCGCGACTCGGCCGCGAGCCGTGAAGTCTACTGGAGCGTTTCGTTGCTCGGGCAATACGTGCGTTCGTCGAGCGGGGACTCCTGTCACAGCGGTGTCGGAGGACGGGGCGAATACGAGCCGTTGCGAAATTCCCAGCCACGACGAGTAGGCGTGAGATCCCCGCGTATCGGGGCTAGATTACGGCATGGTTTCGCGCTGGGGGCCGGTACGTGGCTTGCACGCGTAGCGAGTCCAAGGAGGATTCTTATGAACGCCCACGACGACGCACGCATCCGTGACGAGATTCGTTTTCGCCTCAGGAACGACGAGGAGGTGGACCCGAGCAAGATCCTCGTCGTGGTGCGCGAAGGTCACGTCACGCTCGACGGCAGCGTCGAGACTCGGCATTTGCGAGCCCGGGCGGGCGAGCTTGCGGAATCTATCCGAGGAGTGAAATCGCTCAAGAATCGAGTCGTGGTCAGGGTTGGCGCCCTGAGTGAGCTCGCGCAGCGCCTGCGCAACAAGTACACGGCGACTCGAGGTGTCGCGCAGAGTTAGGTCGGGCGCTGGCCGATGTGCGCAAGGACCTGCGCGAGTCGGCTCTTTTCGTCTCCATCGACGCGCAGCACGTCGACATCCCAGACGAGGTCCTCGATCAAGAGCTCCTCGAGCCTGTCGTGCACGGCGCGGCGCAGGCGGCGTTCCTCGGGCTCGGCCACGGCGATCCGGTCGCGCGCTTCGACCGGCACGAAGAGCACGAGGTCGAGCGATTCCATGGCGTCCCGAACGCGGTCGATCCAGTCCTCCGGCTCGAACTCGCTGCTGTCCTCGTGCGTCTCGAGGTACGCGAGAATGTCCGCCGGGCAGCGGTCGAAGAGCACGTTCGGCGCGCCCGCTTCGAGGACTTGCAGCGACCGTTCGAGCTGCGCCTGAAAATCTTCGAGCGACGGGACCTCCGGCGTCTCATAGCCGTCCTCTTCCAGGAGGTAATAAGGCTCGTCGACGGTCGCGTACCCGCTCAGAGAATCAGCGACTTGCTCGAGGAGCGTCGACTTGCCGGTACGGTGAGCGCCAGAGAAGGCGATGCGCATGCGCGACGTTACCGAACAGCGAATCACTGCGCTCGAAAACTTGCAGCGCAGCTCCTTGCGGCTCGATTCGTAAGGAGAACTGTTAACGAACTCGGTGTACGAGCGACGCAGAGTCGCGCCTTGATGACCAGGTGTCGGTCGCTTAGGCTCCGTAGCGCGCATGACACGAGCCGCGGCGTGTTCTGGGTGTAGCGGTGTTGCGATCGTCGCCTGCTGGCTCGCCGCCGCGTGCGGCAGCCGGAGCGGCCTCGAGACGTGTGCGTTCGGCGTCTGCGCCGAGGCGGGTACCGGCGGTGCGCCGCTCGCGGGCTCGGGCGGAGCAGGCGCGCTCTCCGGTAGCGGAGGTGCAGTGGTCCCTGCCGGGAGCGGCGGCACGCACGACGGCGGGAGCTCGGCGGGTGACGGCGGGAACGGGGGCGAGGGAGGCACGCCCGAGGAGGAACCGCCGATCGTGCTCCTGCTCGTGGACGGCTCCTTCAGCATGTTTGCTCCCTCCGTGTGGGCGCCGACTTACGAGGCGCTGCTCGGCCCCGGCGGACCGGTGGAGCGCTATCAGGATCGAGTGCGCTTCGGATTCGCAGGCTACCGGGGGCCCGGACAGATCGCGGAGGATGATCCCGCGTGCGCCGACATCAGTCGTGTCCCCTTCGCGATCGACAACGTGTCGAGCATCCGTGAGGTGTACGGCAAGCTACAGACGCTGCCGGGCTATTGGGAAACCCCGACCGGACACGCCCTCTCGCGCGTCACCCTGGACTTGCTCGCAGAACCGCCGGAGGCGCGCAAATACATCCTGCTCTTCAGTGACGGGGCGCCCGACACCTGTATGACGACCAAACCTCAGTGCGGGCAGGATCGCGCCGTGTTCGCCGTTCAACGAGCCTTCCGCGCCGGCATCGAGACGCGAGCGATCGGCGTGGGCTACGGGACCGAGTACGACTGCAACCCCGACGAGTCGCGCTGCAACGTGGATCACTTCAGCGACCTCGCGAACGCTGGACGCGGCAGGCCCGTGGAGGCCCCTCCCGCCGCCTACATGACGCTGCCTTGCGTCGCGGAGACCGGCGGGAAGCTCCTCGGTGAGTATTTCGAGTACGGCGCGTCGGAGCCGTATCATTGGGCGGAGAGCCCGGATGAGCTGAGGGCCGCGGTGGAAGCGACCTTGGACGAGATCCTCCTCGATTGAGCGGCCTGTCCCCCTGTTCGCGACCATGGGACAGGTCGCGCAGCGCGCAGCGGGCGCGGGCGGCCGAAGCGAAATCCGGCTGAAAATGGCCACCGCCGCAACCCGCTCGGCATCGGCCCACTCTGGCCCTGCGTTTGCAGAGCGAGCCGTCGGAGGAGACGAATATGCACTCTCGACTGACTCGACAGGCGCGCTCGCTCACGCGCGCGACGCTGGTTGCCGGATTCATTTCAGTGGTCTTGGTCGGCTGCGGCAAAGACGAGGAGCTCTGCGCCGAAGGCTCACTGGATTGTCGTTGCGACGCGAAGGAGCGCTGCGGCGAAGGACTTCGCTGTGAAGACGATCTCTGCGTCGCGAAGGACGCGAAGGAACCGGACGGCGCTTCGGGAGCGAGCGGCACGGGTGCTGGCGACGACCCGCAGGGTGATGATCCGAACGGAGAAGGCGGGGGCGGTGGAGCGATGTCCGTGGATTCACCGGAGCCCGAGGACGAGGAGGGCGCCGCGGGTCAGGGTTCGGGCGCAGCCGCAGGCGGCCCGAACGGAGGTCACGGGGGAACCGGGAGCGGTGGCGGCGGTGGGACCGACGGTGAAGGTTCGAGCGGCGGCGTGGGTGGGAGCGAAGCCGGCAGCGGCGGCAGCAGTGGGAGCACGGGCGGAAGTGGCGGAGAAACCAGCCAGTTTCCGGGGAGCTGCTACGGCTGCTACGTCGAGTTCGGCTGCGCCGCCGAACACCTCGCCTGCGTTTCCGATCCGGGTTGCGCCCCCTGCGTGGCGAACGGGTACTCGGCGAGCGCCTGCAGCGCGAACCCGACGTTCCAAGCGCTCATGGCCTGCGCTTGCGAGACCTTCTGCCAGACCCCTTGCGCGGAGGTGTGCGAGTGAGAAGGCGCCATAGTGCTCGTGTCACGCTCGCCGGCGCTCGCCCCTGGCATTCAGCCGTCGTGCTCGCAGACTGCGGGGAGCCGGGTCGAGCAGTCGAAATCGGCCCACTTGAAGCCGTCGAGCTGTAGCCGCACGCACGCGCCGGTGTAGTTCGGTTCGACGTCCCGCTTGCTGTGCTCGGCCCAGTTTGCGTACGAGACCGCCTCACCGTCGACCCACGTGAAGGGGCAGCTCTCCGGAGCGTCTTCGCACTCCTCGCCCGGGTCGTCCTCGACGTTCGCGAGCGAAAGCCCGATCCAGAAGTCGGACACGGCCGGTGTGAGCGCGTCTTCGACGGCCCGCTGCTCTGCGTTCGAGCCGATGGTCAAGAGATGGGAGGAGGTCGAGTAGCTCTCGCACGCCTCCCGCGCCGCAGACCAAGAGAGCCCGGTGCCCGGTGCGATGGCGAAATAACAGTGGCCCTCGTGGACGACTCCGTCGAGCTTTGCGCACGAGAAACCCCCGCCACCCTCTCCAGTGCTGGGCGCGCCGGCCGTCCCGGAGGGCTCGTTCTCACCGGCCTGACCGCCCGCACCGGAGGTGGCGCGACCGCCCGTGTTCGCGGCGCCGGCTCCGGAGGAGCCCGCCGTCGAGCTAGCGCCCGAGCTCGCTGGGTTCGCGTCTTCGAAGCGATCGAAGTCGTACGTGCAGGCGAGCGCGACGGCCGCGGCGAGCACGCTCAGCGCGCGTCCCCGCGAGATCAAAAGCGCCCCTCATAGCTCAAGCTCGCCGAGCCGGGTGAAAGCGCGACCGAAGCGCGCGGGGTCTCGTCTTCGGAGAACGCGAGGTAGAGCAGCGCTCCGCTCGCCGCGAGGCCGACCCCGCCGACGGCGAGGCCCACGTTCGCGATGGTCTGCGAAGACTTGCCGCTGTCGATGCGTTCGCGGCTCTTCTCGTTCGCGCAGCCCTCGGGGCACTCTCGCTCGAGCGCGTCGTAGTCGGCCTTCGCCTGAAGGCCGAAGACGGTCCACACCGCGACGCCCGCGACGCCGACGCCGCCCGCCACGAACCCGAGCGTCCGAAGCTTTTCGCGTCGAGAAGGCGATTCCGCTCCGGTGCCCGATTCGTGCGCAGCAGGGCGAGCCACGTGTACGAACGAGAGGGAAATCGTCTTGAGCTCCCCGGCTTCGATCGCCACGGTCCTCGAGATCGGCTCGACGTCGCGCCCGCGGGCTTCGACGCGGTGCGAGCCCGGTTCGAGCACCCACTCCGAGCCGAAGCGATGCGGGTCGACCTCGACGCCATCCAGGCGCAGCGAGAACGATTCGGGTGCCTCGGCCCAATTGACGACGAGCTTCGCCACCCGTGCCTCGAGTGCTTCGAGCTCGGCCCGCGCGGCCTCACGCGTGGCCTCGTACTTCTGGTCCTCGGTGCCGCGTGGTTCCGCCGCGACCGCCGAGAACGCGACGTGCGCGTCGCGCCATCTTTCGAGGTGCTTGAGGCAGTGCCCGACGTAAAGCTCGGCGTTCGGGCTGCCCGTCGTGCTCGCCAATTCCTCGAAGAGCGGGAGCGCACGAGCGACCTCGCCCGCCTTGAAGAGCCTCACCGCCTCGTTGAACTTGGAGCGTGCGTCGGATTCGGTAGCGGCCGTCTCCGTGGGCGGTGGTGTCGCGGTGGCGGGTCGAGTGAGCGCCAGCGCCGCGACGAACAAGATGGCGCACGGCCTAGAGATCATCGGGTAGGAACTCCTTCGGCTTGCTCTTCGACTTCGGTTTGGCCGAGCCGGGCGGGGACTTCACGCGCGCCGCGCTCGAAGCTTTCGCGGCCGGCGCGGCGAGGCTCGACACGCCCGCGGCCGGAGGTGCGGGTGCCGGTTGCGCGACGCTCGCAGGCGCGACCGGGGGAGTAGGAGCGCTGACCGTGGCGACGGGCTTGGCCGCGACCAGCTCGGAATCCGCGGGGGCGACTCGGTCGGGCGAGCGCCTCGCGAGCAGCGCGACCACGAACGCCACCGCTACGGCGAGCCCAGCGCCCAGGGGCCACCACGAGCGGAGCGCGCGCACACGAGGCGCGGCATCGCGCTCCAAGATCCCCGATGTCTCGGCTGCGGAGCGAGGCGAGCCCTGCGGTGGAGCGGAGCCGGCGGCCGGCCGCGGAACTCTACTCGGCGGCGCGACCGAAGAGCGGCCCACGCTCGAGATCTCCATGGCGTGAATCAGATCGGTGCGATGTTCCAGCGTACCGCGCGCGAGCCTCGCGACCCAATCGCCCACCACGCGCTGCGACGCGAGCTCGGCGTTGCGCTCGAGGTCGATCGCCATGTCGAGCGCTTCGCGGTACCGCTCCGCGGGATCGAGCGAGAGCCCCCTCATCACGATGCTCTCGAGCGCGGGCGGCACGTCGGGGTCGACGTCGCGCGGGAGCGGATAGTTGCCCTTCACGATCTTGAGCAGGCGCTCCTGCTCCGAGGCGCCGGAGAACAGCTTCTGCCCGACCAGGAGCTCCCAAATCACCGTCGCCGTCGAGAACACGTCGGAGCGGCGCGTGGCCTGAGCGCCCTGGATCACCTCCGGCGCCATGTACGAGAACTTGCCCTTCAGCACCCCGGGGTGAGTCTCGCTCTGAGCCTGAATCGCCTTGGCCACGCCGAAGTCGAGCACGCGCGTGACGCCGTCCTCACCCACCAGGATGTTCTGCGGGGAGACGTCGCGGTGGACGAGCCCGAGCGGGCGGCCGCGCTCGTCCTTGGCCTCGTGCGCGGCCTGCAGCCCTTGCAGCGCCGCGACCGCGATCGTGCACGCGATGGGCCTCGGCACCTTCATTCCTCTCGCCGTGGCCGCGCGCATCAACGCGTGGAGTGACTCGCCGTGGACGTACTCGAGCACGATCAGGAGCTCGCGCTCGTGCGACAGAACGTCCAGGATCGGCACCACGTTGGGGTGGCGCACTCTCGCCGCGAGGCGCGCCTCGGCGACGAACATCTGCTTGAGCTCGTCGTTCTCCAGCAGGTGGCGGTGCATTCGCTTGACGGCGACCACTCGCGAGAAGCCTTCGACGCTCGTCAGTCGAGCGAGGTGCACCGTCGCCATGCCGCCGACGGCGATCTGGTCGAAGATCGCGTAGCGGCCGATGCGCTGCTCGGGCTGCTTGTCTATAGGCGCCGTATTCATGTCGAAACCGGCAACTCCCATCCAACATTACCAGGGTAGTCACCACTCAGCGAACACTGCACTTGCGTGCATCGTCGCGCGCCGAGGGTTACTTGTCGCAGGATCGACGTGCTTGCACTACACGCGCCGCTCCGCGTCGATGAACGAAATTCATGCCTGCGGTGCAGCGATCTGCATCCGCTGGTCACGCGTGATCGAATGAATGCTGCTTTCGAAACCAGCGTGGTCGCTGCGAACGCGCGACCTTCCAGTAGAAGTGCAGAGCCGCGGGCGCCTACGGCTCGGGCGCGGGATAGCCGCGCTCTTCGGTCATCGACTCGATCCACGCGATCACGGCGTCGACGCCCTCCTGGTGCACCACGTGGGTGCCGAGAGGAGGCATGGCCGTCTCCGAGCCACGGAAGTCCATCCGCGCGACCACCAGGCTGCGCTCGGGATCACCCGGACGAAAATCGAAGTACGCGAGGTTCGGCTGCGGCAGATCGCTGAACATCGAGTTCGGCCCCGGCAGCTGGTTGATCGCCTTGACGGCGTCCGTCGTAAAGACGCTCTCCATCTCGCCGACCTCCAGGCGCAGGTACAGCCCGCTCGGGTTGCCGGTGGTGTTCAAGCCTTCGTTGTGACAGCTCACGCCGCAGTTCGCGTGCAGGTAGTTGAGCGCGGCTTGCTCGACCGCGTCTCCGGGAGTCGAGAGGTCGAGCAGCGCGGCGTCGAGCCCGCTCAGCCAGCCCTCGTCCGAGAGCGTGTGGGCCGTCACCCCCGTGGCACCTTCACCGAGCATGACGAAGTCCCAGCCGAGCACGAAGTTCTCGCGGCCCATGTGGCAGGTCTTGCACTGCTCGCGGCTCGGCACGGTGTGCCCGGTGCCGAAAAGGTCCTCGACGCCGTCGTTGTTCTGAGTCGCCGTCGCGCCGTCCGCGCTCCACACGTACGCGGTGTAGAGCCAGCCCGCGTCGACCTTGGTCAAAAAGCGAGTCTCTCCGAGCTTCTGGCTGCCTTCCGGCCCGACGTAGAACTCCTTCCAGAAGCGCGTGCCTACCGGATACACGAACTCGTCGGGCTTGCTGACGTCGATGGTCTTTCCGGGTGGCAACCAGACGTAGCGCTGCTTGCCGGCGCCGTCCGCCCAGAGCTCGTGCGCCGGCGCGTAGGGCTTCACGCCGCAGCGGAGCGCGCGCGTCTCCCAGTTCGAGTAGAGCCCCGTACAGCGCAGATCGCCGGGTAGGACCGCACCCTCGGGGATGGTGCAATCGGGAGGGGGAACGAACTCCTCGCAGCCGTCCCACGAGTGAGCGGAACCGCCTACGCCGCCTACGCCGCCGGTGCTTCCGCCCGCGCCCGCGCTGGACCCGCCCGCGGCATCCGTTCCTCCCGCGCCGCCGGTACTTCCTCCTGCGCCCGCGGAGCCGCCCGTGGTGCCGCCGCTCCCGCCAGCCGTGCTCGTCCCGCCGCTCGCGTCGCTCGGTGTGCCCGAATCCGAGCAGCCGATCACGGCGAGCAGCGCGCTAGCGCTCGTGACGAGCACGAGCACCGAAACGGAGCGGGTTCTGCCGAGGCGTTTCGAAGAATGAGCTTTGAGCATCACGGAGCCGGGACGATCTTCAAGAGCGCGTTGCCGTTGGCCGGGATGTAGAGCTCCTTGTCGTGGCCCTCCACGATGGCGGCGACCTGGCTGAGCTCGGGAGCGCCGTTCGTGGGCGCGAAGCAGGCAGCATTCGGCGTGTTCGGATCGCAGCGCTTCTGGATCACGCTCACTTCCGAGGTCTGCGTGCCGCACTGGTAGAGCGCCCGCATCGGTCGATTCGGGTAGTACTCGCCGAACAGGTACGCACCCGAGAGCTCCGGGATGGCGCTGCCGCGGTAAACGGAGCCGCCCACGATCGCCACGATCAGGTTCGAGACGCCGCCGGACGAGCCGTGCGCCAGGTTGAAGATGGGGTTACTGCGCGTGGAGCCCGAGCGAAGCGGCGTGTTGCTCGCGCACTGTTGAGTCGGGTTCTGCGCCGTGCCTTCGAAGCTCGGCCAGCCAAAGTTCAGGCCCTTGGAGCCGGCAGGAGCGAACGCGATCGAGTCGTGGCTCCATTGCCCCACTTCACCGATGTAGAGGTCACCGGTCGCCGAATCGAAGGAGAAGCGGAAGGGGTTACGCACGCCGTAATGGAAGACGCGCGCGTCGCCATCGGGGAATGGGTTGTCCGCGGCCGCGTAAGGAGCGGGCTGGCTGGGATCGAGGCGCAAGATCTTGCCGTACGGCGAGCTCACGTCTTGGGGCGCGCCCGGGCGCGCGGCGTTGCAGTCGCCGCCGCCGTCGCCGAAGCCGAAGTACAGCTTGCCGTCGGGCCCGAACACGAGCGTGCTCCCGTTGTGGTACTTCGCGTAGCTGAAGCCCTGCTGCATGTAGCCGACGCCGCCCTCTTCGAGCTCGAAGATGACCTTGCGCGACGCAGGATCGGCGACCAGGGGATTCGCGGACGAGCGCGTGTACTCGAGCACCAGATCGTGATCGATGGAGCTGCCGCTCGTGGGGACCAGCGCGACGTAGAACTTGCCGCTCGCCGCGTAGTCTGGGGGAAACGCGATGCTGAGCAGGCCGCGCTCGTCGTAGTCCTGCGAGCCGCCCGCGGGCGCTGAGTCGCCGAAATCCGAGCCCATCACCTCGCTGCCGAGGTCGAGGAACGGAGTCGCCTGCAGCGTACCGCCCGAGAACACGCGCACCTTTCCGAGCGCGTCGACCAGGTACCAATCGTCGGAGCCGGGCGCCTGTGCCGCGTAGACCAGCACGCGGAAATCGTTGCTCTGCACCACCGTCTGCAGGCCGAGCTTGCTCACCGCCGGAGCCGCGCTCGCGTCGCACACGACGTTGCCCGTTCCGCCCGAGCCGCCGTTCGCGGTGCCGCCGCTCGAGGTGCCGCCGTTCCCCGTGCCAGCCGTGGGGTTGGAGCCGCCGTTCCCGCTCCCGCCCGTCGTCGCAGTCGAGCCACCGGTCGTCGCAGTCGAGCCAGCGGTGCCGCCCGACGTGTTACCGGAGCCTCCGCTGCTCGCGTTCGAGGTTCCCGCGGCGCCGCCGGGATCGTCCGAGCTCTTGGAGCAAGCGACGCTCGCGGTCGCGCCACCAGCGAGCACGGCAAGCAGAGGAGTGACACGACGGAGGAGACGAGCGTGCGACATGTAAGCCTCGCCGTGCACACTACAGACATATCGGTGAGAGCTAAAGGGACAATAAGGCACAAAACCCGCGCGTTCCTGCGGGTGTGCGCCTCGATTCGAAAAGAGGAGTGACCAACCAAACCAGTATGATTTTTTTTGAACCGTTCTCCGTCGTTCTCACTCAGCTTCGAGTGAGGTTCACCCTCGTCCATAGCTTCGACGCGTTCACTTTGAACGTGCAGGAACGTCCCGCGCTTGTTCGTAGTGAAGATGTCGACCTTGCCGTCAGGGTGCGTCCTCGGTGCCGGGATCGGGACGTCTGCGGCGACGAGCCCGTGCAGGTGACTCACGTTGTCGCCGTCACCGTGCACGTCGAACACCTGCATCTGCGTCCACAAACAACTCAACCGAACGAGCGAATACCGAATCACTCAGTAGGAGCGCCTCGACAGCTCGATGGGCGATCATCCTTCAGTCTCGTGGCGAGCCTTCAGCCCGCCGGGATCCGCTCGGCGAGCCGCTACCGTGAAAGGTCGCGACGGACGTTCGGGTTGCCGGCGAGCTTCCAGGGGCCGAGCTGAATGCTCGCGGTCACGAGCGCGCTACCCCCTCGAGGCCGTGCGAAGAGCAGGCCGTGGGAGTGGCGCACGACGCACTTCGTGACCTCTTCCGTCAGAAGCTCCGACTTCACCATCCAGACGCCGGTCACGTTGCCCTCGGGCGCGACGGTCCAGCGCACCGTCACCGAGCCGGTCGCGCGCCGATCCTGTCGCAGGGACGGAATGAAACACGCCTCGTACCAGCGCAAACGCGTCGCGAGCACCTCCTCGACCTCGTCGCCGGCGAGGCCGCCGCTCGCCTCCACGTCGAACAGCGTCGCCAGGGGAGCGGGATCGAAGCCGCCCTTCGTGAGCACGTAACGCAGCGCGAGCTCGAACTCGTTGCCACGATCGACGGCGACGACTGGAAGCTCCGCGGCGGGGCTGCCGGAAGCGAAGAGCGCTTGCAGCGCGCGCTTCCGTGCGGAGGAGTCGCTCGAGCCCGCTGGAGCTGGCCCGACCGATGTCAGCTGGGCGAAGTCCGCGCTCCGATCGCGCGTGCTCGCGAGGTGAAGCTCGTGGAGCTCGGTGTCGACTCCCGAGGGTGACGTTGCCGCGCTGGTGCGAGGGGGCGCTGCGCTCGGCGCAAGCTTCTCTTCGTTCTTGCGACACGCGCTGGTTGCGAGAAGTCCGACGAGCACGAGAAGAGGTGAGGAGCGCTTCATGGTGCTCCTCCAGCCGGAAGGAGCTCCGCGTCGAGGCTCCCGAGCAGCGGCTCGAGCTCCTCGAGCCTTTCGGGTGAAAGCGTGTTTGGTGCCACCGGCGCGAACAGCACGTCCCCGAAGCCCTCGCGCGAGGACTTCTGATCCTGAAAGGTCTGAAGTCGAAGGTCGCCGCTCGGTAAGAGTGGCCGGATCTCGTCGCTCGAGGCCTCGAGCTGATAGCGCGCCGCGCTGCCGCGAGTGGGGCGGAAGGGTCGCACCCACTCCGTCTTCGAGCCTGCCCGCCGGGCGCTGATCGGCGTCCACGGCGCGCTGCTGACCAGCCACAAATCGAGGAGCCGTTCGGGCGAGGCAGTGCCCGCGTCGCGAACTGGCTCGAGGTAAGGGTAAAACGGCACCGGCGTGGAGAAGGAGATGCGCACCGTCTCGGCGACGACTCGAGTGGGAGCGGTGACCTCGCGCGGCGCTTCGTATCGCATCGCGACGTAGAAGAACTTCAGTCGCACGTAGTGAGCGAGCCACGCGTCCGTGCTCGGCGAGCCTCGAAACCCGTTCTGAGCCAGCCACTCCGCGAAGCCTCGCGCATCGCTCGCCGAAAGCACGAACGCCGTGAAGCTCCCGACCCTCGCGACCTCCAACACCTCGACGCCCGCGCCGGCTCGCCGCGCACCAGTGCCGCCTTCCTTGTTGTCGCTGTCGCCCTTGCGAAGCGGCGGGAAATCATCCGTCGGCGCCAACGAGCGCAGCGCCGGAAATGGACTCTGCTTCAGCGCGGCCACTTCCGGACGCGTCGGCGTTGGCACCACGAATCCGAAGGGCTCGACGCCGTTGCGGAACGTCACCTCGCGGATGAAATGCTCTTTTCGCTGGGCCGCGTCGTAGAGCAAGAGCACCTGCTCGTGTGAAAGGGACGGAGCGGTGGCTGCAGGAGTGCGTGATCGAGAGAAGAAGCCGCCGCAGGCGCGGGCGATCGACGGTGCAAAGAGGGTCATGGCTGCGGAAAGCCCCATCATTGCCGCGAGGAGCGCGCCAAGACTCGCGGGTCTGCACAATCCTGACATAAACCTGTCAGGATGTTGGGGTACAATCGAGCGCATGACGTTCAAGAAGTACCAGGGCAGCTGTCACTGTGGCCGAGTCAAGTTCGAGGCCGCGCTCGATATCTCTGCCGGTACCGGCAAGTGCAACTGCACGAGCTGCTGGAAGAAGCGCTACTGGAGCGCGAGGGTCAAGCCCGAGGACTTCCGTGCGATTTCGGGAGAAGAAGAGCTGAGCGGCTACAAGCCCGGGCAAGCCAAGGGTCACGGCGGCTTCTGCAAGCACTGCGGCGTCATCACCTACTCCTGGGTCCCGGCTTCGGATTGGAACCCGACCGAGTACGTGACCATCAGCGTCGCGTCGCTCGATGATCTGGATCCGGCCGAGCTCGCCGCGGCGCCCGTTCAGTTTTTCGACGGCAGGGCCGACAACTGGTGGAACGCGCCCGCCGAAACCCGGCACCTCTGAGCGGCGTCCTCAACGCCAGGCGAACCTGGCCCACACCGCGGCGTGGTCCGTCGCGCCGAGCGTGTCGCTCACCTTGCCGGCGCTCGTCGCGGCGAGGCCGCGCGAGAAGAGGTGGTCGAGCGAGAAGAAGCCGCGCGTCTTCCCGATGTCTCTCGTGGGCCAGTCGAACCCCTCGTTCAAGAGCGCGTTGCCCACGCGGTGACTGTTGAAATCGCCTCCGACGACCACGCGCTTCGCGCCGGTGAGCGCGCTGACGGCGGCGAGCGCTTGCTCTCGGCGCGCTCGCGGCGAGAGCTCCACGGGCGTCGCGAGATGGAGGCTACAGACCTCGAGCGGCTCGACAGGAGTTCGCACGGTCGCGCAGGTCGCGGTACGTTGCGAGCCGTCCGAGAAGCCGTGATGAGGTAGCTGGACCTTCCGGTCGCGCGAAATCGGCCAGCGCGAGAGGATCGCGTTGCCAAAGTCTCGCGACGTCTTGGGATGAATGGTCGCCGGATAATAGACGTAGGCCATGCCGAGGTGCGCGGCGAGCGCCTCGGTGCCGGCAGCATCCATCTCCTGGAGCAGCACCACGTCGGCTCGACCGAGCTCCTCCACGCGATCGAAGAGGTGCTGCGCCTGCTCGATGCGGAGCGAGAACTGGATGTTGAGCGTGACGACGTCGAGCGTACGGTCGAACGATCCCGAATCGTCGATCGCAGCGTAGCTGCCTGCGAAGCGCGGCCCGTCGGGTTCGCCGTAGTTGAGCGCTCGGGCGCAGCCGTTCGTGAGGAGGGCCGGCAAGAGGAGCCACGTCGAAGCAAATCGGTGCGACAGCATCAGGACCGTAGCGCCGCCCCCTCTCGCGACTAGAACGGGACGATCTGCCTCTTGCGCAGAGCAGCGCCTGGCTCGACAATCCGCGCATGCGCGGATCGAAACAGCTGACCCGGGGAGTTCTGGCTTTGTGCGTCGCGAGCGGGCTCGTCATCGCGTGCGGTGGGGATTCGGACGACGATGGCAACGGTGAGGCAGGAGCGGGTGGCACCGCGGGGAGCGGCGGCAGCGCCTCGGGTGGCACGAGCGGCGGCCAGGGTGGCAGTGCTTCGGGT
>JAEZYO010000840.1 GCA_023419055.1 Pseudomonadota bacterium
CTGTCCGGCCGGCTCGCGCTGAAGCTCATCTCGTCGCCGACGCAGCGGGCGGAAGCCTTGGGCCTGGCCCTCTCGCGCCTCTACCTGGAACACCAGGGCGTCTTCGAGAACCAGATCGTCGTCCCGCTCGACGCGCATCTCGAGCTGTACCGCGTGCTGAAGCAGGGAGCCGACGAGCTGGGCGACGAGGTCAGCTTCAAGCGCACGGACCTCGGCCTCTTCGACCTCGACACCACCCGGCGCATCATCACGTGCCGCCTCGTCGAGGTAAAGTGCTACTCGGGCGTTGGCGACCTTTCGCAGTATAACTCGCTCAAGTCGAACATCGCCGACCAGATCGCTCAGAGCGAGCAGGTACTCGCGCACCACTTCGATCCGCAACGCACGCCCCAGGGCCGCCCGGACTGCGCGTTCAAGACGCGGGAGCTCGCGTTGCTCCTCGAGTTCTACCTGGAGCGCGCCGAGCGCTACGGAGCCATCAGCCGCGAAGCCGCCGACGAGGCGCGCTTCTTCGTTCACACGCTGGACGACGGCTATCGGCTCGCGTTCACACGCAGTGCGCTCATCTTCGATTTCGCCAAGCCCGGCACCGAGCCGCCCGAGAGCGAGAGCGGCATCGAGTACCACCGCATCGGCGTCGACCTCATTCGCCAGCTCGTCGAGGCCGCCGCGCCGAGCACCGAGTCGTCGGCGAGCATCAGCGCCAGCTCGTCGGGGAGCGGTGGAGGCCCGCGCCCGCGCGGCGTCACCGAAGTTCGCCGTCGTCGCGAGCGCGCCCCGTCCGTCCCGACGCTCGACGCGGCTGCCTTCCTCGGTTCGCCGCGCGACCACTCTGTCTCATGGGAGGAGCTGCGCGGCCGCCAGCCGAGCGTCCCGCCGCCTTCACACATGCCCGCCACCTCGCAGCAGGCGGTACCCACGCCCGCCGTGGCCCCCCCGGCACGCCCCAGCGCGTCGGAGGCCCCACCGCCCGTCGTGCCGTCGCCAAAGGTCGCGCCAGTGGCCAACGTGGTGCCCGTGGCGACGCCTCCCGAACCCCCGGCAGCGGAGGAGCGACCCTCCACTCCCAACGTCGAGCAAAGGCCCGCGGCTGCCGTCTCCTACGACATCATGCTCGGCGTCACCGGCGACTCACCCCAGTACGGGCTCCTCGGCGACGTCTCGGGTCGTCGCGTCGCGATCGACCTGAACCAGACGCACACCATCAGCCTCTTCGGCGTCCAGGGCGGCGGTAAGAGCTACACGATCGGAACGATCGCGGAGATGGCCTCTCTGCCCATCCCGAATATCAATGTTCTCCCGCAGCCGCTCGCGACGGTCATCTTCCACTACAGCCCGACGATGGACTACCGGCCGGAGTTCACGTCGATGGTAGCGCCGAACAGCGAGGCCGCCCAGGTGAAGGCGCTGAAGGAGACCTTCGGTGCGGAGCCCCGCGCTCTCTCCGACGTCCTCCTTCTGGCGCCCGCGGACAAGCTCGAAGAGCGCAAGCAGGAGTATCCGGACATCGAGGTGCGCCCGCTGAAGTTCGGCGCCGCCGAGCTACAGACCAGCCACTGGCGCTTCCTCATGGGAGCGGTGGGCAACCAGGCCACGTACATTCGTCAGCTCAATCGGCTCATGAAGTCGCTCCGCAACAACCTCACCCTCGCCGGGATCGAGCAGGGCATCGTGGAATCGTCGCTGTCGGACCACTTGAAGGGACTGGCTAAGCAGCGGCTTGAACTCGCCAGCGAGTACATCGACGATTCGGTTCGACTGAGGGACGAGATTCGTCCCGGTCGCCTCATCATCGTCGACCTGCGCGACGAGTTCATTCAGAAGGACGAGGCGCTCGGCCTCTTTGTGGTGTTACTCCAGCTCTTCGCCGACGCGAAGTACCGGGACGCGCAGGGCGCGGAGCACTCGTTCAACAAGCTCGTCGTCTTCGACGAAGCACACAAGTACATCGAGAGCCCCGACCTCGTGGCTGGCCTTATCGAGGTTGTGCGCGAGATGCGCCACAAGGGGACGAGCATCATGGTCGCGAGCCAGGACCCGCCCTCGGTGCCCATCTCGCTCATCGAGCTCTCGAGCCAGGTCATCCTCCACAAGTTCAACTCGCCCGCCTGGCTCAAGCACATCCAGAAGGCTAACGCGGCGCTCGGCTCGCTCACGCCCGAGAAGATGTCGAACCTGCGCCCCGGCGAGGCCTTCATCTGGTCGAGCAAGGCAACGGATGAGGCGTTCACAAAGGGTGCGGTGAAGATTCGTTGCCGACCTCGTGTGACCCGGCACGGCGGCGCGACGAAGACTGCGGTGCAGAACTAAGCGGTCGTCCACGAGCACCCATCTCTTGCACTGCAGAACGGTTTCAAAGTGAAAGCCGTGTCGCGGTCGCTTTTTTTCACCGCCAAAACGCAGCACGCTGGGCGTAGAGTTCGGCTCGCAGTAGCCAGCCCAGCAGCCCAGCGCCTCGCGCAGGCCGGCAGGAACGTACGGACGAGAGGCAGCCCACCGTCGGTGCTGAACCCCGCGCCAAGGATGTACACGTTCATGGTTATCTCGACGTTGACCTATGATCCGCCGAGAACAGTCGATGCGTACGGGTTGGTGGGATCCGGTGTTGCCCGCCCCCAGATCTGGGCAACACAACCTGATGCCCACTCTCCGTCGCTCTCGCCCCAGAGAGCCAGAGAGAGACCCCGATCGACCCCGCTCAGCGCCCTCCAGCGAGCCGGCCGCTCGCTCTCTGGGCAACGCCTCCGTCGCCCGACCCGACGCGCTCCAGCCCCATTTCCCCGCCGAAGGATCGCGTACCCCACAAAGCGCAACGGCCGGCGAGAGTTCGCCGGCCGTGTCGTTTGGTTGCGCGGGAAGGATTTGAAACCGGCGAGGAGGCCAGAACCTGGAAGGACTGTTTCGAGAGCGGCTTTCTCACCGCGAGCCGCGCAGGTCCGAATCCTGACAAAAGTAAGAAGCCCGATGTTGCCATCGGGCTAGTGGTTGAGCAGACGATCCGCTGGGCGAACTAGTTTCCGAGGGCTCTCTATAGAGAGGCAACTGCGGTTCGATGGAGAAAAGTCGGCAAGTATGTTCGGTCGCAGGGCCAGCTGATCGTTTGCTGGTGCAAGCTGTTGATGATCGCGTGAACCCGCGGGAATTCGGTGAAGTTCACCGGCGAACCACCACCGTTCACCGGTGAACAGGCGGGTCACTGCTTCTTGCCGCGGCGCGACCGGAAGTAAGCCGTGTACGCGAGCCTCGCCGACGCTCGGGCGGAGGGCGTGACCGAGGCGCAAGCTTCGGACGCGCGCGTGCTCGCGCTGCTCGAAGAAGCCACGCTCCTGATCTACGACCTCGCTGGCAACCTCGTCCAAGCGATCCGGACGCCGCCCGGACTCTACGTTACCGAAGCGCGGCCGATCGGGTTTGGTCTCTATCGAGCGAAGCCGAGCAGGAACCTCCTGCTCGTGACGTTCAGCGACCGACCGCAGGGGCGGCTATAGGGTCCCTCTGCCCTCCAGACCTTCGAGCCCGGTGTGCTCAACGGAACGTCACGGCGCACAGCTGACAGGCTCGCGGTGACCGGCGCCCCAGCTGTCCGCTTCCAACCAGGGCTCGCGACTGATGCAGCCCAGGTTCCTATCGGGGTGGTAATAATGGTCGTCGAGCAGGCCGCAAGTGCCGTCCGGGAGGCAGCAGCCCTGCATGAC
>JAEZYO010000882.1 GCA_023419055.1 Pseudomonadota bacterium
GCCCCACGCTGATGGCGAGCAGCGCGGCCCGCTTCATCGGCTATCGGTCGCGGCGCGCGCCTCGGCCACGAAGGTGAACACCTTGTCAGAATCCTTGCGGCGCGGATCGCCGTTCTCGACGCCGCTCGCCACGTCCACGCCGAACGGGCGAAGCGCGCGCACCGCCTCCCGAACGTTCGAGGGGCGGAGGCCCCCGGCGAGGATCAGCTGGCGCTTCCCGGCGAGGGATCGCACCAGGTCCCAATCGAAGCGCTGCCCGGTACCGCCGAGCGCTCCCTCCACCTTCGCGTCGGTGAGGAGGCGCTCCCCCGCGAAGGAGGAGGCGTGCTCGACGTCTTCGTGCGTGGCGATCGCTACCGCCTTGTACGCGTGGGGGAGGAGCGGAAGGAGCGCCGCGTTCGGCTCGTGCCCGTGCAGCTGAAGCCAGCTGATCCCGGTTTCGCGTCGAGCTCGGGCGAGCTCTTCGAACGGCGAGTCGGCGACTACCGCCACGACCTCCGCGCGCCCGGCGACGGCTTCGTGGAGCGAGCGCGCGACCTCGAGGGACACGTAGCGCTTCGAGGTCGGGATCAAGTTCACGCCGATGGCATCCGCCCCAGCCTCCACCGCCGCGCGAGCGTCATCCACGTTGGTGATGCCGCAGATCTTGACCCAGACGGCCATGCCGGGACGTTAGCCGCTCCCCGCCGCCCGCGCACGCCCTACGCGCAGCGTACGCGGAAACCCGCTTCGCGCGGATCAGTCGATCTTCAAGAGCTCTTTGACGGTCGCGATCACCTGCGGAGCCTGGATGGGCTTGGTGATGTAGGCGTTCGCCCCGAGCTGGAGCGCGCGCTGGCGGTCCTCCGACGAGCCCTCGGTCGTGATGATGACGATCGGGGTGTCCTTGTGAACCGGATCACTGCGCACGCGCTTGACGAGCTTCAGCCCGTCCATGATCGGCATGTTGATGTCGGTGACGATGATGTCGTAGCGCGCCGACGCGAGCTTGCGCAGCCCGTCGACGCCGTCATCGGCCTCGGTGACGCGCAGGTTCTTGACGCGCGCGAGCGCGAACACCAAGAGCTGCCGCATCATGGGGGAGTCTTCGACGATGAGACAAGAGTACTCGGCCATTTTCAGACGCTCAGATCGAGGAAGGCTTCCAACCCGGGTAGCTTGCGTTCGGCCTGGGCGAACAGGCTGGCGCTGACGAGCGCGGCGGCCGCATGTTGCCCCAAGAGCTTGAACAGTTCGAAGTCCACAGCATCAAAGCGCGTTTTCTGAGTCAGCGTGGAGAAAATCGCAATCACCCCCACCACTCGGTCCTCGATGGCGAGGGGTAGGACGGCCGGCGGGGTATCGATACTGCCGTGGCTCGGGTCCAGTTCGCCGTCGATCACCGCCCGGCCGGTCTGGAAGGCTTGCCCGATCCGCGTCCCGGCCACCCGGACCGGCAAGAGGTCCTTGCCTGGGACGCCCTCGGAGGCGATGGGCACGAGCTCGGAGCCCTCGGGGTTCACTAAGTACATACAGTAGCGCTCGGCCCCGATCAGCTGCGCTAGCACTTCCTTGATGCGTCGGGTCACGCCGCGGGGGGAGAGGCTCGAGTGGATCTGGTTCGACGCCACGAACAGGTTCGCGAGGTTCGCGATCTCCGACTCCACCTCGGCGACGCGGGCCGTAAACTGGTCGCTCTTCGCCTCGGCGCGACGGAAGCGAGACAGGAGCTCGCTCTTCTCGGTCTCGAGCTGCTCGATCTTTCGGAGCAGCTCGCGGACCGCCGCGTCCGCCGCGAGCTTCGCTCGGAGCTCGGCGTTCTCCGATTCGACGGCGCGTAGCCGCTCGAGGAGCCGCTCGTATTCCTGGATGAACTCTTCCGTCAGTTTGGTGCCTCGGGTGAACTTCTGGAGGAATTGATCTCGCTCCGACCGGAGGTCGGGTCCTGGGAGATCACTGTCTCCGGCGCTTCGGTTGCTGCGATCGTTGGGCATCGAAATCTGAAAGGTGGTGAGCGAGTCGGAGAGCACGGCCGGGGCTTTGCTCTCCTCTTCGATTTACGGCGGGTCGACGCTCGAGTTGAGGCGTCGCCCGCCGAGTCTTCGCTGTCGGCACGACTTTCCAGAGCTCAATATATCGAGAAGCCCGCGGAGCTCGCCAGATCCGTCACCGCTTCCTGTCTCGAAATTCGCTCGCGCGGGCACCGCCGCCGACGCGCGGGGAGCGGCCGTGTGCAATTATGTGGGAGTTTCGGCTACTTATCTGGCCTCTCCCCCGACCCGCAATAATTCGGCGCGCGTGGACGCGAGGGATCGGGGCTATCCTGTGCTGTGATGCCGAAGGATCCGGTAGAGGTCGATCGACTGCTCGACGCGGGTGATCTCGAGGGGGCTCGCGCGGCGCTCTCGACGGTTCTGGGTAACGACGAGCGGTTCGCGGTAGTGCGCATCAAGCTCGGGCTCTATGACGGATCGATTCCGTCGGGCGCAGCCATGCAGGCTCTCATTCAGCTCATGCGACGCGATCCCGAGTGGCCTGGCGCGAAGGACTTGTATCAGGAGGCGTCGAACGTTTCGTATCGGGGCCGGGAGTCTTCTGCAGCGCACTCGCATCCGCCGCCTCCGTTTCGCGGAGACGACTGACCCGCTCGACCTCCCTCAGCGGCGTGCGACTTTCCGCGCGGCTGCTCTTCGAGGGTGAGGTTCGCTCGTAAGCCGTTTCGGGGCGTAGCCCGCGAAAGAGCGCGTCCACTGCTTCCTTCAGGGGCTGGGCGAGAAACTCCGCGACCGGATCGCCGCTCTGCTCGGCGAACACGGAGAAGCCGCGTCCGATCATGCCGAGCTCGACCTCGTGACTCGACTCGATCGCGAGCTTCGCGGCGCGCATGAAGTAGAGGAGCGCTCGGGGGCGGTGAGAGTCACCGTAAGCTCCGTCGCGGATGAGCTCGGCGAACGTCCGGAGGGTGCGCACGGCGAGGGGGCGACTTTCGAGCTCGAGCGCGACCTGAAAAGCGCGACGGATCGCGCCTCTCGCTCGGCGATGGTTCGCGTTCGCGAGGTACGCCTCCGAGAGGTTCCTGAGCACGTCGACGAGCAGCGGATCGTTGCCCTCGGAGCAGCGCGCGAGCGCGCCTTCGAAGACGAGGAGGGCGCGCCTGCGTTGCCCGAGTGTCAGATGGACGCGCCCGAGCCCCACGAGCGCGTAGGTCAAGAGCCTCGCGTCGTCGCGCTTCACGCCGCGGCGGTAGCAGCTGCGGAAGTATTTCAGCGCGTGGCCCGGGCTCACGCCGCGGCCGGTGAGATCGATCAAGTTCGGAGGAGTAGGGGTCGTTGCGCCGAAGCCCGCTCCGGCTCGCGTCACTCCGCTCGCCGCGCGAGAAATCACGCGCTCGCGCGCAGCGATACTCTCGCGCGTGAGCTCGACCACGGACTGTTGCAGCGCCTGCGCGCGCTTCAACCCCGATCGGCTGGCGAGGTAGCCCTTCACCCGCTCGAGAGGATCTTCGACCTTGCGGAGCGTGCTGAGCTCGTTCGTGCGGCCGGGTTCGCAGGCTCTCGACGTGAGGACGTCGAGCAACTCGAGCTCTCGGTCGACGCTGACGAGCGGGGTCCTGTTGGCGATCATGCGTGCTCCGTTCACCCACGTCGTGGATGCAGGGAGCGTGCCGCGACCTACGACAGCCCGTGCTCGCGCAGCTTGTAGAAGAGCGTGCGCCTGCTGACCCCCAAGATGCGCGCGGCGAGCGAGCGGTTGCCGTCCGTCTTGCGAAGCGCGCGCTCGAGCGCTCGTCGCTCCGCCTTTCGCACCGCGGCTTCGAGCAGCACCGTGCTCGGCTCCTTCGTGAGCTCCTCGGCGCTGTAGAGCGCGGCGTCGCTCGCGAGCTCACGACCGACCTGGTCCCCGTCGATGCTCGGCGTGTCAGAGAGCACGATCAAGCGCTCGATGAAGTTCTGGAGTTGCCGGACGTTGCCGGGCCACGTGGCGGCGGCGATCGCGTCGACGGCCGACGGCTCGAGCTTGACCTGCTTCTTGTTCTGCTTGCACGCGGCGCGGCAGAAGAAGTCCGCCAGCCGCTCGATGTCTTCGCGGCGTCCGCGCAGAGGCGGTAGGAAAACCCGCACCACGTTGAGGCGATAATAGAGATCTTCGCGGAACGTGTTGGCCTTGACCATCTGCTCGAGGTGGCGGTGAGTCGCGCAGATGAACCTGACGTCCGCCTTCAAGGTGCGGACTCCGCCGAGCCGCTCGTACTCGCGGTCCTGGATGACGCGGAGCAGCTTCACCTGTACGGCCGGGGAGACATCCCCGATTTCGTCCAGGAACAGCGTCCCACCTTCCGCGAGCTCGACGCGGCCCGGCTTACGCGCCGCCGCTCCGGTGAAGGCGCCCTTCTCGTAACCGAAGAGCTCGCTCTCCAGGATCGGCTCCGGGAGTGCAGCGCAATGCACCTTGATGAAGGGGCCGCCGGCCCGTGGACTTTGCTGGTGAATCGTCCGCGCGATCACCTCCTTGCCCGTCCCGCTCTCTCCCCGGATCATTACGGTCGCGTCGCCCTTCGCGGCGCGCGCTACCACGCGCTGCACCTCCTGCATGCTCGCCGATTCTAGCGGCACGACGGCGCTCGAGAGCGGCGCTCGAGGAGGCTCTCGACGATCGGTGTCGGTCGCGAGGAGGACGCGCTTGAGGGTCTGGAGGACCTGCTTGGCCGGGAGGGGGCGATGCAGGACCTCGAAGGCGCCGATCTTGAGCGGCTCGGTCGCTGCCTCGGCTTCGTTGTCCGCCGCGATCACGATGGGCGGAAGATCCGGGAAGCGCTCTCTCAGCATCGAGAAGAGCTCCTCCTTCGCCGCTTCTTGCAGGGCGCCGTCGACGAACACCGCGTCGAAATCACCCTTCGAAAGCAGGCGTTCCGCCTCGCTCGGCGAGCGCGCCTGATGGACGCCGATCTCGCCTGCCGAAAGCGCGCCGGCAAGCTCGACCGCGACCGCATCGTCGTCGCCGACGTGGAGTACATCCCTCTTCATCGATGTCCGCTTCGAACAGTATAGAAGCGGATCGCTTCAACGCCACTCGATGTTGTTGCGAAGGGTGCCTCGGCTTGCACCTTTCGGTGCAGCGACTTGCGCGCACTCCGACGCTCCTCGAACGAAACCTACAAATGGCGTGGTTCGGGCGCTGATCTCCGCGGGGCACACAGCTTGCACCAGCAGCTCACACGTGGGGGCAAGAGAGCGCCCCGAGGAGAAAATCAATGCAGACTCGTTCCGGTTCGAAAATGAAAGTCCGAAGCTCATGGCGTGTGCTCGCGAGCGTGGGGCTACTTGCTGGAATCGTTCCGCTGGCCTGCGCGGCTCCCACTCAGAGTGACGCGCAGGGCACCGGCGCCGGGGCGGACGATTCACCAGATGGGAAATCCTACATCGACGTTTACGACGGCGTCGCAGAGACGATGTCGGACTCCGACATGGACGGCGACGGCGTACCCAACGACCGCGATTTGTGCCCGGGTTCGACCTCGAAGGCGGACGCGAGCGGTTGCGCTGCGGGCCAATCGCCGGACTCGTACCAGGCGCCTCCGAACGCGCCGTCGTTCGACATTCCCGGCGTCGACGTGCTCGGTAACGGCTTCGTCAACCTGAAGCTCTTCGCCAAAGGGGGCGAGATCATCGAGTTTAGGACCTTGCTCGAGAACATCGAGGTTCTCGGCTCGGAGCTTTTCGTCAAAGGCACCTTGCTCGTGAAGCTCGGCGACGGCACGTATCTCTGCTTGCCGGCGGCGGACGTGAAGTTCGACATCGACGTCCATGGGCTCATCGACGTGCACGGCGAGGTCTCGGTGAAGATCCCGCACCTCGGCTTGCTCGGCCTGATCTGCGTCGACGCCGACGTGAGGGCGAAGCTCGACCTCGTCGTCGACGAGACCGAGTGCGAGTATCCGACCCTCATCGAGAGCATCCGCGCCATGCTGCGCCTCCAGGTCAAGGCGGACGCCGAGGTGGCCGTCGGCCCGATCTGCATCGATCTGCCGAAGGTCAGCGCGACGCTGCTGGTCGACGCGGAGCTCTCGAACTTCTGGTTCAAGGGGCCGCTCGCGAGCCCCATGCTCTCGGGCGACGAGAACACCTGGATGGGCTTCTCGAACCAGGAGATCCCGACCTGCGAAGAGGACCACGCGCTGCTCGGTATCGACGGGGCGGAGGTCGCCATCGACGGCGAGCTCGAGCTCGGTAAGCTCGGCCTCGACATCGAGGGTCACGTCTACGTCGAGGTCAACGACGACGAGTGCCACGGCGGCGGCGAGTACCCGATCGAAACGGACGACGGCTGCTACATCGGGTGCGACGGCATCGAGCGTTGTGACGCGGGGGCTCCTCCCGACCGCTGCGACGGCAGCGGACACGAGAGCGGTTGCGGCGCTTGTGGTGAGGACGAGTGCTGCGGCTCGATCGAGATCGACGCGTGCGTCGAGGTCGACCTCGAGGCGAAGCTTCACGGCCACGAGGTCGAGCTCGAGATCCTCGAAGCCAAGGTCGAGGCCGAGATCGGCTGCGACGAAGCCAAGGCCAAGATCGAGGGCCACCTGCTTCACGAGAAGGGCCTGTGGCCGGAGATTTTGCCCATCGGTCTCGGTGTGGACGCCAAGATCAAGGCCGAGCTCTTCAACCACCAGCTCGTCGAGGTCGACGTGTTCGGCAAGATCCACTTCGAGGCCTCGAAGCTCGATTGCCCGGTGCCGCTCCACGATCTCACCATCCTCGACGCGGAGGTCAGCCTGCTCGAGGGGAAGACGATCGTGAAGGGCTACATCGACGTGCCGCTCCTCGACTCGATCGGCATCAAGCACCTCACCCCGATCATCGTCACTCTCCCGCACGAGGGTAAAGGCTTCATCATCGACATCATCGAGCCGCACTCGTTCTCGAACCTGCCCCTGTTGAACGGCGACTTCATCCGCATCGATCACCTCGGGCCGCACCTCCTCCACGGCCTCGGCCTCTGAAAGTAGGTTCGCTCCTCGACGCAACGCAGAGTACGCAACGCAAAGAAGCCGGGCTCACTCGAGAGGGTGGGCCCGGCCCTATTTCGTCTCGCGAACCGGTGCTCGAACTCGGACTTCGAACCCGCGTGACTAGACTTGGCGAAGCCACTCCGCGAGCTCGCCCGTCACGAGGCGCGGCGCCCGCGCGAGCTCGCTCGCGTTCCTCGCCCCGGCGAGCAAGAACGCCGTCCGGAGCTCCGTTTCAATCTGCTCGAAGAACGCGACCGCGCCCTCTCGCCCCGCGCTCTCCAGCGCCTGCAGCGCCCGCCGAGCGATCCCTCCGACGCTCGCCCCGAGCGCCAAGGCCTTCGCCACGTCGAGCCCGCTCTTCACCCCGCCCGTCGCGAAAATCGTGTCGAACCCCTGTCGGGCACAGAGAGCGACGCTCGCAGCGGTCGGGATCCCCCAGTCCCAGAACGCCTCACCCAGGGCCTTGCGCGCGGGCGACGCCCGGTGCGTCTCCACCGCGACCCATGAAGTCCCGCCAGCCCCCGAAACGTCCACGTGCCGAACACCGACCCGGCCGAGCCGCTCGGCCACGGACGAAGAGAGCCCGCAGCCCGTCTCCTTCACGATCAAGGGCAGGTTTATCTCCGCGTTCAACCTCTCGATCGTGTCGATGCAGCCTCTGAAGTTCCGGTCGCCGTCCTCCTGCACCAACTCCTGTGCCGGATTCAAGTGGAGGCAGAGCGCGTCCGCGCCCACGAGCTCGCAGAGCTCGCGTACCTCCTCCGTCGACATTTCCCCCGCCTGCACCACGCCCAGGTTCCCGAGCAAGAGCGCGTTCGGGGCCACGTCCCGCACGGCGTACGTCGAGAGGCGGGAGCGGTCGCGGTAGAGCGCGCGCTGGCTACCGAGCCCGAACGCGTAGCCGCGCTCCTCGGCGATGCTCGCGAGCTCACGGTTGATGCGCTCCGCGCGCTCGTGACCGCCGGTCATTGCCGCAATCAAGAGCGGCGCGCGCAGGGTCTTGCCGCAAACCGAGACCGACAGATCGATCTCGTCCAGGGCGAGGTCGGGGAGCGCGTCGTGAACGAGCCGCACGCACTCGAACAGCGTGGTCGTGCGCTGGAACCCGACGTCGCCTTTGATCGCGAGATCGAGGTGGTCGGCTTTGCGGGACGCGATGTCCGCCATGCCTCCACATAGGGCGGAATGGCGGCCGCCTACAAGCCCTCTCGGTGGCCTTGGATTTGAGCTAAGGTTCCCGCCCCCCGATGCCCGCGAAGTCGCAGAATCCGAACCCCTTCATCGCACTCACCGGCGCCGTCCAAAAGGTGGCCGAACCGCGCTTGCGGCGTCTCTTCGCGGGGCGGGTGAAGGCGGCCTCGAAGTACGGCGAAGAAGTGACGGCGCTCGTCACCTCCGTGCGGGAGCTCGTGCTCCGCGGCGGCAAGCGCCTGCGGCCGGCGCTCGTGGCGGCCGGTCTCAGGGCCGCGGACGGCCGCGCGTCCATCGAGCGGGCCATCGATCTCGGCCTCTCGCTCGAGATGCTCCACACCTACCTCCTGATTCACGACGACTGGATGGACGGCGACTCGGTGCGCCGCGGCGGCCCGACCGTTCACCGGCTGCTCGCTCGCCGCCTCGGCTCCGAGGAGCAGGGCGCGTGGGCCGCGGTGCTCGCGGGCGACTACACGCTCGGCGTGGCGCTCGAGCTCTTTCGGGAGGCGTCACAGGGAGCGCGGCAGTCCGAGCTCCTCGGGGCGTTCACTCGGATGCACGAGGATGCGATCTTCGGGCAGCAGCTCGACATCACGGCGAGCTCTCCCGATCCGGAGCTGGTTTACGCCTTGAAGACCGGCAGCTACACGGTCAACGGTCCGCTGGCGATGGGCG
>JAEZYO010000948.1 GCA_023419055.1 Pseudomonadota bacterium
CGTCTGCACTTGAACCCGACCGGCTACGCCGCGCTGGCGAACGCGATCGATCTGTCGCTCTTTACGCCCTGAGCCGGGCGAGCGCTCTCACTTCTTCTTCTTGAGCTCTTCGAGCTCGCGCTTGGCCGCGGGTCCCACGCCCTCGTCCTTGGCGAGCGAAGCCGCCTTCTCGAGCTCCGCCATCGCCTTCTTCTTGTCGGTCCCGCGGAGGTGCATCCCGAGGTAGTAGTGCGCGGGAGCGAAGTTCGGGTCGGTTTTGAGCGCCGCCTCGTAGTCGGCAGCGGCCCCCGGATCGTCCTTCATCTCGTGGCGGCAGACGCCGCGTCGCACGAGCAGGTCGGGCGTGGATTTCACCTTGATGGCCTTGTCGAGCGCGGCGACGCAGTCGGAAAACGCCTTGTTCAGGCCGAATTGGCGCGCGGTGGCCGCGAGCAGCGTCGGGTCGTCGGTCTGGACCTTCTTCAACACCTTGAGCGCTTCTTCGCCCTTGCCGGACTGCCGGAGCAGGTCCGCGTAGGCGAGCTGGAGCTCGGCGTCGTCGGGTCGCGCCGCGGCCGCTTCACCGTACGCCGAGAGCGCCTCCGTCTGCTTGCCGGACGCTTCGAGGATCAGTGCCCGATTCAAGAGCAGATCGGGCTGCTTGGGCGCGTGCTTGAGCCCCGCGTCGACCGTGGCGAGCGCCTCCGGGAGCTTCTTGCCCTCGAGCTCGAGCTGGGAAAGATTGACGGACGCCTCCGTCAGCTTGGGATCGAGCTCGAGCGCCGCGGCGTACTCCTTCTCGGCGCCCGCGCCGTCGCCGAGCGAGTGCAGCGCGACGCCGAGGTAGTAGGCGGCCTGGGGATCGTTCGGGTTCTCTTTCCGCGCCTGGGTGAGCGCGGTCTTCGCTGCCTCGAAGTCCTGCTTCTGAATCGCGTCCATACCCTCGCTCACCTTGGAGCTCGAGGCGGGCTGGACGGCGTTCGGGTCGGGCTGGCTCGACGCGGTGGGTTCGAGCGAAGGATCCGGCTCGTTCGCTTTCGGGGTGCTGCCCCCTCCACAAGCGACGGCACCGATTGAGCTGAGGAGGAGGGAGAGGGCTAGGCCGCGGCACACCGTTCGGGTCATGACCCGTGCATCTTCTCTAGCTCTGCGACAATCGACAAGAGGCGAGTCTTGATCTGCTCGACCCGCACCGGATCGGTCACTTTCCCCTTCGACTCGTCGGTCACGTAAAAGACGTCCGCGACCTGGGTCCCCTCGGTGTTGATCTTGGCCAGAGAGATCTGGAGGCCGAGGTGTTGAAGCGTATTGGCGAGCCAGAACAAGAGCCCCAGCTGGTCCCGGGTCGTCACCTCGATCACCGACTGATCGGCCGAGGAGCGATTGTCGAAATTCACCTCGGTGGCCACCCGGGGCGTCGGACGGTCGGACCAGCGTGACTTCCGGTTGCCCCCGGTGACGAGGTCAGCCGGGGTGAGCTCGTGGCTCAGCAGGCGCTGGAAGTCGCGCTCCACCTTCGCCACGACGGCGGCGATGGATTCGGCGTTGCTGCCGCTTTTCACCCAAAACAGATCGAGGGCGCGGGTGCGGCCGAAGGAGTCCACCCAGGAATTGATTTGAGCGCTGACCACCTGGAATCGGGCGGCGGTCAGGGCCGCCGTGATCATGGCGAGCAAGCCAGGGCGGTCGTCGGCGATGAAGCCGAGCTCCACGTACGGATCGGCGGTGGTCATGACCGTGACGCTCACCTGACGCATCGACCCCTGACGCGCGAAGCGAGAGTGTCGAACGATGTCGTTCGGCTCGTTCGCGTAGAGGTAGCGATCCGGCATCGCCTGGAGGTAGTGGTCCAGGAACTCGCGCTCGCCGCGCTCCGGGCACATCGCCCGCACGGCTTCGCGCACGTGCTCGAGGCGCGCCTCGTCGCGCTTCACGCCGCCCGAGACGAGCGCCTGCTCGGCGGACACGTAGAGCTCTTCGAGCACCCTCGCCTTCCAGCTCGAGAGCGCCGTCGGGCTCGTGGTGCCGACGTCGCAGAGCGTGAGCAGGTAGAGCTCGCGCAGCCCCTCGCGCCCGTGCACCTCGTTGCAGAAGGCTTCGAGCGTCGCCGGGTCGTCGATGTCGCGGCGCGTCGCCACGTGGTACATGCGAAGGTGCTTCGCCACGAGGTGCTGCACCTCGCGGATGTCCTGATCCGCGACGCCGAGGCGCTCGAGGATCGGCCGCGTCATGTCGTGACCGCGATCCGGATGATCGCGACCGCCGATGTCCTTGCCGATGTCGTGCAGGAGCGCCGCGAAGAAGAGCACGTGAGGTCGCGAGATCTCGGCCGCGAGGCGCGAGGCGAGGCGGTGCTCCGCGGCAAGCTCGCCTCGAATCATCTCGCGCAGCCGATCCACCGCGGCCACCGAGTGCACGTCGACCGTGTACACGTGGTAGACGTCGTGGTGAACGCGCCCGACCACCGGTGAAAACTCCGGGATCATCGCGAGCAAGAGCCCCACGTCGTGGAGCTCGCGCACGATCGAGCCGTCCTTGAACGGCGCCTTCTGCACGACGGTGCAGAGCTTGACGAAGAGCTTGGACGCCTCCGGGCAGCGGCGCAGCTTCTCGCAAAAGGCAGGCGAGCTCGCGGCGCGGGCGATCGAGTCGCGGGCGAACGGGTACACCGGCGCGTGGCGCCTCACCGCCTCGTCGTAGACGCGGAGCGCGAGCGCGGGCTCCGTCTCGAGCTCGGCGGGATCGACCAGCGAGACTTGCTCGTTCGTGAGCTTCAGCCCCTTACCGATCGGGCGCTCGCGAGGGCGGCGCTTGGGCGGCGGCTCGGCGCGCGAGAGTAGGAGGTCGCGCGTGCGCTCGATGCAGCGCGCGTGCCGGTAGTACTCGCTCATGAACGCCTCGACACCGGCCCCGCCGCTCCCGTAGCCGAGATCGGCTGCCAGGGCTTCTTGGCGGTCGAAGCTCAAGCGGTCGGAGCGCCGCCCGGCGTAGAGGTGCAAGAGGTTGCGAACTCGCCAGAGCAAGCGGATCGCGGGTTCGATCTGCTGCCATTCACGCGGCAGGAGCACGCCTAGCCGGATCAGCTGGGAGAGATCCGTCACGCGCCAGCGAGCGCGCGCGCCCCAGTGCGCGATGTCGAGGTCCCGCAGGCCGCCGATGCCGTTCTTGACGTCGGGCTCGAGCAGATAGACCGACCCCATGAAGCGGTCGGTGCGCTCCACCGCGCGCGTCGCGAGGCGCTCCAAGAACTTGCTGATCGAGCCGATGCCGAACAGGCCTTCGAAGGCGCGATCGAGCATCTTGTCGCTCGCGGCGCGGTCCCCCGTGACGTGGCGCCAATCGAGCAAGGTGGTCGCGGTCGGGAGGTCGCTCTTCGCGAGCTCGAGCATGTCGCTCGGCGTCACGACCTGATGGCCGATGCTGAGCCCGGCGTCCCAGAGTGGATAGAGCAGCGCCTCCGCGATCGGCCGCACCTTGTCCACACGTGCGGTGGAGATGAGGCGTACGTCGAGGTCACTGTGGTACGCGAGCGACGAGCGCCCGTAGCTGCCTACCGCGGCGAGACCGACGGGCTGCCAGGCTCCTTCCTTCCCGAGCGCCGACTCGAGCGCGTTGAAGAGCGACGAGAGGAGGCCGTCGTACGTCTTGCTGAATCGTACGGCGGCAGGTAACCCCGCGTCGGCGCCCGCGGCCCGAATCATTCGTTCCACGTCGCCCTTGTGGCGAAACAAGTAAGCCTTGATCTCGGACGCCAGGCCGGGGGACGGTCGGTCCACCTCGGGCTCGGCGCTGGTGGTGTTGGGAGGCATGGGAACAGGCGCTCGGGACAGGACCCCTGCGTTATAGCGCACGCTGGCGCAGAGTAACCCCGGATCGTTTCTGCCTCGTTTCCGCCGCGGCCACCCTTCCCGTGCCGTGGTAAGCTCCTCGGCGATGTTGAGTCGGCGGCGAGCAATGGCGGTGCTGGGTGTAGCTGTGGCCGCGCCCTGGGTGACGCGCCCGGCCCAGGCCGGAGTGGCGAAGGGGTTGCCCCTGGAGCAGCTGATCGAACGGAGCGCCCACGTTCTCCGCGCGACTCCGCTCGAGGCGTACTCGGAGTGGTCCCGATTCGGGAAAGAAAAGCGCATCGTCACCTACACCCGGGTGCGCGTCGACGACCCGCTCCGCAACGGGGACGCCCCGGACACGGAGGTCCTGGTCAGAACCCTCGGTGGAGTGGTCGGTGAGATCGGGCAGGTCGTCCACGGAGAGGCCACCCTCATCATCGGCGAGCCCTGCGTCGCTTTCTTGAAGACGATGCACGACGGCGTGTTGGGGGTGACCGGCATGGCCCAGGGGCACTATCCCCTCCGGCCCGATCCAGCCGGTCTCTACCGGCTGAATTCGAGCCCCGAGCTCGCCGTGCTCCTCGACGAGCAGCGCTCTGCGGTCGCCCGCCTGCGCGGCAGAACCTATGACGAAGCCAAGGCGCTGGTCCGGGCGGCCAAGCCATGATGAAGCGCCCCGTCTGGCTCCCCGCCCTGCTCGCCGTCTCGACGCTGTTCGTTACAGAAAGCGCCTTCGCCTTCTGTCGCACCATGCCGTGCAGCACGAAGGACCCGAACCTCTCCTGCTCTCGCGACGCGAAGGGCTGCCTCGTGAGCGACACCAATCGCCCGCCGCTCTTCTGGCCGAGCTCCTGCCTCTCGTTCGGGGTGCAGCAGGACGGCTCGCGGCTCCGAAAGCTCGACTACGAGACCACGCACGACATCGTCGTTCAGGGCTTCGAGACCTGGCTGTTCGCCGACTGCGGCGGAGGCCGCACGCCGAGCTTGACCGTGAAGGACTACGGCAAGATCGAGTGTGACGAGCGCGAGTACAACGGCGACCAGGGCAACGCCAACGTCTTCATGTACCGGGACGAGGGCTGGCCTTACGAAAACGCCGAGGACACCCTCGCCCTCACGACCATCACCTACAACAAAGAGACCTCGGAGATTTACGACGCCGACGTCGAGATCAACTCCTTCGACGCCGAGCTCACGACGAGCGACACGCAGGTGATGGCGGATCTGTCTTCGATCCTCACCCACGAGATCGGCCATTTTCTCGGCCTCTCGCACTCCACGGATCCGAACGCCACTATGCGGCCCGGGTATCGTCCGGGGCGGATCGACCTTCGCACCCTCGCGGACGACGACATCGACGGCATTTGCTCGGTGTATTCGCCCGATCGCGACTTGCCACCCGAGCAGTGCGAGCCGCGTCACGGCTTTTCGCGCGAGTGCGCGAGCAGCGACGAGGGCTGCTCGCTGAATGGCGTGCCGAGCTCCCCTGCGCGCTCCGGAGGTATGCTCGCGCTCGCCGTCGCTGGGCTGACCGGGTTGCGGCGCTGGGGCCGAAGAGGCGCTCCGAAGCGCTGACTCGCGGCCGGTCGCCGCGGTGTCACCCCGTCGGGACGAAGGTGATCGGAACGTAGATCACCTGGGTCGGCTCGCTCAGACCATCGAAGCGAGCCTTGAGCGCAACGTCGAGGACGCAGCGCACCGCTTCGTCATCCAACGGCCCCGCGGCACGAGCCTTGACGCGCCAGGGGACGCCGTCCAGGGCGACGTCGATGTTGACCTGGAGCCGCCCGAACGCGCGACGATCGCGTCCTAGAGCCTCGCTGTAGCAGGCACGAAAGGATCCTCGCAGCGAACCGACCACGCGAGCCGCGTTCTCCACCTCGTTTGGCGCTTGCGCGACGTCGGCGCGGGTTTGCGCGAGAGGAGGCGCGGCGGTGGGGCACGGTTCCGGTACGCAGTAGCTCGCGGACGGGAGCTCTTCGAACAGCGCCGCAGAGGCTCTCGTGTCTCCGAGCGCGTTCAGGGAAGCGTGCAACCTCAAGAGCAGGGAAAGCTCGAGCGGATCACCGCTCGGCCTCGTTGCCCTCACGCCGTCGAGCGCGTCACGCAGCAACGCCGCCGCTCGCTGGGCCTGACCTTGCCGATTGAGGAGCGCCGCAAGCCGAAGCGCGATGTCGACCCGCTCGGCGAGGCTCGCGGGATCACGAGCGAAGATCCCGTAAGCGCGCTCGAACAGTGCGACGGTGGTGGATTCGTCGCCCAAGCAACGCCGCGCCTCCGCGAGCGATGCGAGCGACACCGCGACCAGACGGTGATGAGCGCCCAGGGTTGCCTCGCGGATCTGCAGCGCTCGCTCGTAGGCCTGCGACGCGAGGTCACAGCGCTGCGTGTCCAGGTACACGAGCCCCACCACTTGATAGGCCTCACTCGCACGAGGATTGCGCTGCTGCTCCATCATGCGAGCGGCCTCCTCGGCCTTCCGTAGCGCCTCGTCCCACCTCGAGTGCTGGTGATCGTTCGACGCCTCTCGCAGCCAGGCCTCCGCCTGCGCGCTCTTCGGCTCGGGAGAGGCCGCGGGCCCCTCCTTGGTCCGCGTCCGCTCCGGTTGCCCGGCGCATCCCCACAGAAAAAACCACGACAACACCGCTACCGCGCTCGTCCGCATGCCGGACCGCATCCTCGACCTGTCCGTCCCTGCGGGCAACCTCCACGTTCTCTCCGGAAGAATCGTGCTTGCTGCGGGAGGGGGCGAATGGTCTCGAAATCGGCGCCTGAATGCTTCGGGTCCGCCGCCCGATCCCGCTCGCGTCATCGCAGCAGTGACGAACGGCTCCGTGACGATTTTCGTGGAAGGGCTCCCGCGACGGCCGCGGCCGTCGAAAAAGTCCCGCCCTTCCCCCACCGACTTGCCCGAGAGGAGTGTACCTCCGGACGCAGCGACCCTAACGCCACCTCGTCGCCCCCTGGCTGCCGATGAGCTTCAGCGTCCCGCTCTCGGCGTCGTGCTCGAAGATCGCGACCTCTCCGGACCCGATCAACGTCGCTGCCACGTCCCGAATCGACGCCACCACCTCGGCGCGCTCGACCACGTGACTCGACCGGCAGCTTGCCACGTGGAGCTCCATCGGCCCACCCGGAGCTCCTTTCCCAACCGTCCCCTGTTGCTCGAAGTCCGCCACGCGCCGCCTCAAACCGAGCGGGCACCGCGGCGGACTCACGAGCGAGCGTCGGGCGCTCTCGCCTCAAGCTCGCGAACTCTCGGAGCTGCGAGGGCGCCCTCGATTCGAGACGAACCGAGATCGCGAACGGGTACGATGCGGCGAAATCATCCCACCCACTCGGCGTAACGAAACCCATCAGCATCAAATCGGGATTCTCACGCTGCGCCACCTAGACGGTTCCCAGCCGTGATGCCGCTCGAGCGGTATCCCGCCTGTTTCGGGAGCAGCGGCCCGGACAATGATTGACCCGTGCAACCACTGACTAGAAGGACTGTCTTGGTTCGTGTCGTCATCAGCGGCACCGCCCGAAACCACCCATACTTTCATCTCCTACTTTGCCCGGCGCCAACCGTTCAATCACCCTCAACGTATTGTTCTCGACGATCTCTGCAAAGCGAGCCTCGCCGGAATCAGTGCTAAGTTTCAACCTGAGGCGCTATCAGGAATTTTCTGATACGCGCGAGACACCACCCGCTCGCAGAAATTTGAGCCGATCCGTCAGGCTTCCGCTTCTGGACTTTCAGGGCGAGGTGCGGCAAATCCCGGCCGTGGGCGCGACTGACCGACCGAGAACAGTCCTCATCGTCGATGATCACCCGATCGTCCGCGAGGGCCTACGCGCGCTCCTCAACCAACAGCCCGACCTCGAGGTGTGCGCCGAGGCGACCAACTCGATCGAAGCGTTGGCCGCGCTCAAGGCGCGCCGCCCGGACGCCGCGCTCGTCGACGTGGCGCTCGGGCGCGAGAGCGGTTTGGAGCTGATTTCTCAGCTCAAACGCGCGGAGCCCAAGCTTGCGATCCTCGCGCTCTCGATGCACGACGAGTTCACGTTCGCGGAGCGCGCGCTCCGTCACGGCGCGAGCGGCTACGTGATGAAGCACGAAGCCACGGACATGATGTTGAACGCGCTCCGTCAGGTGCTGAGCGGCAAGATCAGCTTCAGCGGCGCCGTGACGGAGCGCTTGCTGCGCAGCATGGGGCCGCGGTCCATCGCCGAGAACCGCACTGGCGTCGAACGCCTCAGCGCGCGCGAGCTCGAGGTTTTCCGGCTGATCGGAATGGGGCTTTCCACGATCGAGATCGCGACTCAGCTCCACATCAGTAACAAAACGGTCGAGACACACCGTCTACGCATCAAAGAGAAGCTGGAAGTCGAGACCGCGACTCAACTCGTGGTGCTGGCAGTCCAGTACTTCGGCGACTTCGCCAACAAGTCGCCAGGCTGAACGGAAGCGACGACCCAGTCGTCGCCCGGATGGTCCCGGATTCGAACATGACGAGCAGCCCCGCTCTCTCGCTGATCCTCTGCGATCGCGAGGAGCAGATCGACGACCAATTCTTCCAGACCGTGCAGCTCAAGTTCGGGCTCGGCAAACCAGTCGTCGTCATCGCCGGCACCGAACGGCGCCGCGCGCTCTACCTGCGCCTGCAGCACGCGGGCATGGAGGTCGACGAGCTCGAACGAAGCAGGCGCCTGCTGGGCTTCGAGGCGAGCGAGATCCTGAACCGCTGCTGCGTCGACGGGACCCCCGAGCGGGCGCGATTGAGAGAGGCACTCGCTCCCGCGTTGAACCGCGGCGAGAACGCGAGCCCGCCCACGCTCTTGGTCGAGCTCTCCGCGCTGCTCTTGGGAAACGGACGTCACGCGGCGGCGGTGGAGCTCGGAGGGTTGCTCGCCGAGCTCGCCCGCGAGGAAGCCTTCGAGCTCATTTCGGTTCATTCACGGGAGACCTTCCGCGACGCGTTCGCCCCTCCTCCCGCCCTCGTCGATACTAAGCTCGACGAGCTCGGCCCGGACAGCCGCGGCTCCGGTAGGTTCGAAGCGGCGAGCCCGGTCGAGTCGATCCTGATCGTGGAAGACGATCCGGACTTCTCGGCGAGCCTCCGCGCGCTCCTCGAGCATTTCGGGTACCGGGTCATCGGCGTCGCCTCCAGCGCGGAGCAGGCGCTCGAAGCGGCGGCCCTCGATCCACCCGATCTGGTGATCTTGGACATCGGCTTGAGCGGAGCGCTCGACGGTGTCGACGTCATGACCCTGTGGCGAAAGCGCCAACCGCAGGGACCGGCCGTCGTCTATCTCACCGGGCGCAGCGACGAGTCCACCCTGCGGCGTATTCGCAGGACGGAGAACCACGGATTTCTACTGAAGCCCTGCCAGGGCGCGCAGCTTCAGGCCGTGGTCAAGCTCGCCCTCGATCGCCGCCGGCGCGAGCAGAGGGCGCTCGGCATCGCGCGCTCGTACGCGACGTCCGCCCATGATTCGCTGCAGCACCTGCTCGCGGACCTCCACGATCAGGTCGGACAGCCGCTGGTCGGCGTCAGCATCTTGTGCAGGTTGCTCGCTCAGCAAGCGCCCGAGCCGCACGCGAGCACGGTCCTGCGCATCGAGGAGCTCGTGAACACCGCCACGGCTCGCCTCGCTCGCATCATGCGAGACGGCTACCTCGCGCCGCTCGAGCACGTGCAGCTCACGAACCGCCTCTCGCGGCTGTGCGCGGACACGCGCGCGGTCTTCGGAGTCGAGGTAAGCTTGGAGGTCGACCCCGACGTCGACGAGCGCGATCCTTTTCGCGCCAACGAGCTCTCCCTGATCGCGCAAGAAGCCGTGACCAACGCGATCCGCCACGGTCACGCCGCCGCGATTCGCGTCGCGCTCCGGAGGTCCGGGGCGACTGTTTGCCTCTGCGTGGACGACGACGGCGTGGGCCCTCAGAAGAACCGCGGAAAGAGCGCCGGAATCGGCATAGGAATGATGGAGTACCGGAGCCGCTTGTGCGGGGCGACGCTCGATATCTCCTCGCTCGATCCGGCTGGAACTCGCGTGACCTGTTGCTGGCGCGCGCCCTGACCTTTCCCGTCGCGGATCCGAAACAGACTCGACGTAGGATGCGGCCATGTCCTACGTCGCACCGCTCAACTTGCTCTCTTCGATCGTGGTCCTCGACGGCTCCATCGAGACCTGGCCCATGCTCGATCCGTCGCTCGGCGATAGACGCGAGTTTCGTCAGCCGGTCCTGTTCGAGCGCAGCTTCAGCCATCCGCCGGTGGTCCAGGTGGGCCTCGTGGGCATCGATGCGAGCAAGGAAGACAACCTGCGGCTCCGGCTGCGCGCCGAAGACATCACGCCCGGGGGCTTCACGCTCCTCGCCGAAACCTGGCTCAACACCAAGCTCTGGTCGGTCGAGGTCTCCTGGCTCGCCATCGGCAGCTAGGATCACCTCACCGCGATCGAGCTCGTCCCGCTGAGCCACTCGCTCGGAGAAGGAGCTCGAGTCGATGCCGCGAACGTCACGGTGCCCTGGTTGTTCCCGGGATCGGTGTCGTTCAAGCCGACTCGCAGCTCTCCGGCGAACGGGGCCGAAAATGTTCGCTCGCGGCCCACGACCACTCCCCAGACAGACCCCGCCCCCACGAGCGCGATGGCGCAGGCGTGCCGGGCGTCCGCGAACGGTGCTTGTTTGAAGTTGTAGCGGCGCGCCTCGTCGCCCGGATACCCGGCAGGATCGATGGTTTGGTCGTAAAAAGAGCCGACTTGGTAGCGTCCCGCAGCGCTCAGAGTCACCACTTCGCCCGCGATGAGCGGCCTCCTGGTGAGCGCGGCCGGGGCGTAGCTCGCCGATCTGCGCGTCGGCGGCACCGAGGACGGCTGGTAAGCGGAGACCACGAGCTCGAGCCCGACGATGCCGTCCGACTCGAGCTCGAGCAGGTGCGTGGGCGAGGCCCAAGCCTTCCTCAGCGTCTCTTGCGTGATGCGGATCAACCCGATGGTCTCGGTGCGCCCCCCCGCATCGCCGTCGACGACCTCGAGCATGACTCCTTCGGGTGGGACCGCCGCGACGGGCACGACGAACTCGTATTTGAACAGCGCGCTCGCGCGATCGGGCATCACCGGGCTGACGAGGCCAGGGTTCGCACCTTTGCTGAGACGGAGCATCAAGTCCGGCTTCTCTGGCGAGTCTGCTCCGCCCGCAGGGGCTCGAGCGAGCCCACAAAGCAGCTCCACGCCCTCACCCGCCATGGGGTCCCAAACGGCCGATGCGGCCGCACCCGCGAGCTTGCAAGCGACCTCGTCTCGTTCGGATACCGGCGCGTCCCAGGGGCTCTGGGTGTTCGGGCGGGTCTCCGAAACCCTGACGTGATCGACGCGCAGCACGACTTCACTCGGGAGGCCCCCGTCAGGGTGCTCGGCGGGTCGACCCGAACACGCGACTGCCAGGATCACCACTCCGCAGCACGAACCAAGGCGCATTAGAACGATGTCACGCGTCGACACCCTGGCTGTCAACGCTTCAGAAAAGACCCTTCCGTTCGACGCGTCGCTGACGCTGTAAAGCTTGGGCGCCGACGGATGGAGTCGAGAGAGGGTGCAATAAAACTCGCGTCGCTTCGAGAACGAGAACCGTGTAGTCGCGAGGGGTGATGAGCTGGGTGTCGAGCGGTCGCTCTCGAACACGTCTTCTTCGTCTGCTTTCTAGCGCGGGGGCCTCGCTCCTGACGCTCTCGGTTCTCGTCTCCGTGAGCTGCTCCGGACGCACCGAGCGCAAGGGGCCGGATCCCTCTGGCTCCGGCGGAGCCGGAGAGGCCGGAGCTGCGGGAGAAACCGGGGCTGCCGGAGCCGACGGAGCCGGCGAGGGCGGCAACTGGTCCGGGCCCGCGACTGGAGAGGCGTGCGACGTCTCCGACGTCGAGAGCTGCGGCTCCGAGGACGATCTGTGTTGCGCCCGCGCGGGTGGAGCCAAGTGCGTCCCGAGCTCCCTTCAGGACTGCGGCGCATGTGGCATCGCTTGCAACACCGCTACAGCGAGCGCTTGCGTGGACGGGGAGTGTGCTTGCGGCGACGAGCCCGCTTGCACGGGGCAGGCGCCGTATTGCTTCCTCCAGCACTGCGTCCAGTGCCGAAAAGACGACGATTGCACGAAGCCTGGCCTCACGCAGTGTGTCGAGGGCGCCTGTCAGCAATGCGATCCAGCCGAAAACACGGGCTGTTCGGGCTACGCGGCCGCCTGCAACGAGGACGGGATCTGCGTGCGCTGCAGCGAGAAGCACCCCTGCCCCGCTCCGCTTTACTGCGACATCGAGGACTCCCGGTGCAAAGGTTGCGCAGAGCACCACGATTGTGGCTTCGCGAACGCCCCGATCTGCATCGTGATCGATGACGTCTTCAGTGAGTGCCAGGCTTGCGAGAGCGACGAATAGTGCGCGGAGCGCGACCCCGAGCGGGGGCATTGCCTGGATGACGGCACTTGCTCCCCCTGCGATCCGAGTGACGACGCGGGGTGCAATGACAAGGAATGCCGCGACGACCCGGATGGCGGTTACAGCTGCCAGGCGTGCGAGAGTCATTCCGATTGCAACGACTTCGAGAAGCCGCTCTGCGACGCGGAAACTCACACCTGCCGGCCGTGCAACGACCCGAGCATCGATGAATCCGAGGGCTGTGCCGGGCGCAGTCCAGGCGCTCCCGTCTGCGTCACGAGCGGCGAGTTCGAGGGTTTCTGCGCCCTCTGCCACCCCGAGACCAACCAAGGGTGCTGGCCAGCGGCGCCGTTCTGTGACGATAGCGGCTTCGAGTGCAAGGAGTGCCTCGGAGCTGGGGACTGCGCTCCGGGCTTCGAATGTTCACCGAACCAGGAGTGCATCGGGTGCACGAGTGACGCCGACTGCACCGAAAACCCCGCGGGCCCCGAGTGTGTGAGCGTCGTCGGGGGCAAGGCCTGTCGCCACTGCGACCCTGTCGACCACTCGGGGTGCAGCGCGCCGACTCCCGTCTGCAACGCCGGGGTCATCTGTGATCCCGCACCTCAGCCCTGAGCTCGGGTGAAGCGCGCGGCGCAGCGACCTCTCGGCCCAACGACCGAACGATCTCGAACGAAATCGTCGGAAAACACGAAAGCGTCGTCCCGCTCGGCACGATTGAGTCGGGGCTCGCCCGATCCGCCTGTCTCGTCCGCGAATCCGCCGCTCGCTCCGGCACTGAT
>JAEZYO010000971.1 GCA_023419055.1 Pseudomonadota bacterium
ACCCGGCGTGGGAGCCCGACCAGCAGCTCGCGCGCTCCGCATTCGAGAGGTGCGTCGACCTCTCGCGAAGGCACCGAATCCTCACTCGTCACACCCTCGTCTGTGAAGCATGGCTGGCCAGAAACTACCGAGCCGAGCACCGTCAACTCGACGAGCTCATCCCCGTGCCGCATCGCTGGCCATCGAGCATCGCGGCTTCGTTCACTCCTGCGCTGCTCGCCAACGAGAACGGAACCTGACTCCGGACGCCGGGACGCACGAGCAGCCGACAGTTCAGCGTTCGAGCCACTTCCGGCCGAGCAAAACTACCAGCGCGGCGCTCCAATAAAAGCCGGTGAACACTAGAAAGTAGACGAGCATCCCCATGAGCTCGACGAGCAAGAGGAACCCGAACTCCGAGGAAGAGGTGATCCTCCGAATCAGGACGAGGTCGTCATAGACGATGAAGGGGGCGTACAAAACTACGAAGACGAGAGAGAGCCGCCCATAAATTCGTAGAACGGCAGGCAAGCGCTTGCTCATGGACTCTTCAGGGTTCCCGGTCGCTCCTGACACATTTCTCGGACCGCGCGAAGGCTCGGTGACGGCATCACGCGCGCAGCTCAGAGGAGACCGGCGCTGAATCGCGCGCCCAGCGGCGGTGAATCGTCCGCCTTGCTTGCTCGCGCAAAGCTCGCTCTTGTTGCCGGTAGGATGCCGATGCGCCCACCAATCCGCCCCCTGCTTGCCCTCTCCGGTGTTCTGGCCCTCGTAGGCTGCCGCGCGGAAGCGCCTCCGCGGACCGGCAGGGCTCCAGCTGCGGACGCATCCGGCGCCCGAGCTCGAGGAGCCGTTCCGTCTCGGGCCCCCGAGGCATCGGCACCATCGGAACTTGGGGCGTCGCCGGAGCCCGCTGATGCTGCGTGGTGCTCGGCAACGATGCGTCCTTCCCGAGAAGGCGAGCATGGCGTGACCGGAGCGCTCCTCGCTCTCAATCAGGCATTCTTGATGGCGCACGCCGAAGCGCGCCAGGCCGCGTGTGCAGAGATCGAGTCCGAGCGGCTCGTCATCCGCTACGCATTCGGAAAGCTGGAAGCACGTTACAAGGGAGTCGATCTGTTGGGCGGCCCGGTCGACGTTCTACCGCCCGAATATCACCCGATCAAGGACGTCTCGCACGCCGTGATCCTCGCCGCCCTGCTCTTCGAACATGAATCAGGCATGGTTAGTCAGCGGGCCGCCGCGACCGTGAAGGGGCTGGACGCTGCCCTGGCACAGCTCGACGATTCCACATCGGCGACGACTCGCTCGATCCCGACGGAGCACTTGACTCGGCAGAAGCGACTTCTGAGCTCGACCCGAGACGCGCTCCTCGCGTTCTCGCAAGGGCGCCTGGACGCAGCTGGCCAGCGCCGGTTCTTCGCGAGGGTGCGCCCCGATCTCGACGCCAACATCCGCGCGGTGTCCGGCGCCTTCTTGCGCCAGCTACACCGCCGCGTAGAGGACATTCGTCGCAAGGTCGGGGACCCCGGCGCCTGGGGATCCGTTCTGGTCATCGTCGGCACGTCGCACCAGGCGCGGGCGCGGGAGATTGGTGTTCAGTACTTCGAGCGCTTGCTCGCCGAGCCCGTCGGCGAAGGAGCGAGAACCGAACGCCGCATGGTCATTTCCGAAAGCGTCGGCAAACCTTCCGACCAGTATGGGCTGCTCGCTACCCACCTCGTCGATCAACGAAGCGGTGCGCTCGTCTTCGAGGACCCGCTGCGCCTGCAATGGGACGTCCTCGCGGAGAACGGCGGCCTCCTGGACGAGCTCCTGCCGCGCTAGGCTCGGAGCCTCCACGGGGCCGCCCGGAATGGGCCGTTCTGCCCGAGTGCCTTCGCGAAAGCGAAGGTTTCACTCGACGCGGGCTCTAACAGGAGCCCGCTCGGGCTATCAGCGTTTCCAATCCTAGGCTACGGGTCATCAAGTATGGGCTTCACGTTCTTGTTTCGAGACAACGCGCGCTTACGCCGATGGTCGGGGTACTCGCTGGCGTTACTTCTCGTTAGCTTGATAGCGGCGTCGTGCGGGGGTGCCGCATTCTCCGGGGAAGACGAAGGTAGTGGTCCGAGTGACGGCGGCACCGATGGGAAAAGCGGAAGCGGCGGCACCTCGGGCAGCCAAACATCGGGTGGCGATGCCGGCGCGGCCGGGGGTGAGGGCGAAGCGGCAGGTGGCAACGGAGGGTGGACGAGCCTACCCGAGGGCGGCGCCGCCCCAACGGGCGAGGCGGGCGCGGGGGGCGCTTCGACCGGCACGGATTGCGACACCCTCGAGGGATACCAGTTCGGGGGCCACTGCTACGTCGACGCAACCGCCGGATCATTGACTCAGCCCGAGGCCGTTGCCACTTGCACTGAGCTTGCCGAAAAGCTTCAGCGCCCCGGTCATCTGCTCGTCCTCGATTCGAGCGCCGAACAAGAGTTCGTCCTCGAACGATTCCTGGTCGCCTACACGGACGAGAGTGACGCCTGGCTCGCTCTCACTTGTCACGAGCTCGACCATCCCGACATCAACGCCTGCTACTGCGCGGGATGTAGCCAAGCCGAATTGCTCGAGAAGCAACAGGCCTGGACGTGGATCGACGGGTCTACGGCGAGCTTTGGTTGGGTCAACAGCAACCCGAACCAAACCTATCGCTGCGCCGCTCTCGGCTACAACCCCACGACGACCATTTGGGGTTGGGTCGATCGAGATTGCAACAAGAACGCGACCGCGCCCACCGGCGCGGCCGCTCACGGGTACCGCACGATCTGCGAGTTCGAACCGTAAGCGGCGTCGCTCGCTTCGCCTTCGGCGTCAGGCAAGCGACGGCAGGCGTAGGGCGACGTGCTCCGCAAAAGCGCGCGCCTTCGGCGACGGGCGGCGCCCCGCCGGGTAGACCGCGTGGAGGTCGAGAGTGTCGAGTGTGTGATCGGTGAGGAGCCGTACGAGCGCCCCCGACGCGAGCTCCGCACGAGCCATGTCATGCGCGACGATCGTGATGCCCATCCCTTGAACCGCGGTCGCGACGAGGCCCAGGGACGACGCGACCACGACCCGCGGGGCGACGGTCACGGACGTCACGCTTCCCTCGCGGCGAAACGACCACGCTTCCGGACCCATCGCGCCGGGCCCGCCGATGCAATCGTGCTGCGGGAGCTCGGCGGGAGCGGTAGGCTTGCCCCTTCGTTCGAGGTACCGCGGACTGGCCACGAGCGAGCGCGGCAAGGCCTGGATCCGGCGCGCGGAAAAGCCGGCACCGACGAGTCGCCCTAGACGGAACGCGACATCGATCCGGTCGGCGATCAGATCTTCGAAGCGATCGGACAGGTTCAGCTCGATTTTCACCTTGGGGTGCGCGGCGAGGAACTCGGGCAGGAGCGGAACGAGCTCGCGCACACCGAAGCCCTGCGTGGCCGCCACGCGCAAGTAGCCTCGAAGCTCGCTGGCTCCGCGCGTTGCCTCCTCGACGTCGTCCGCGTCGTCGAGGAGCTGACGCCCGCGCACCAGGAGCACTCGCCCCGCATCGGTCAGAGCGATTCGGCGGGTGTTGCGAAGCAACAACGTGACGCCGAGCCGTTCCTCGAGTGCCGCCACCGTCCGCGAGACGGACGGCTGAGACACGCCGAGCTCGCGTGCCGCCACGGAAAAGCTCCCCTTCTCCGCCGCCCGAACGAAGATCGCGATCTCGTGAAGCCGGTCACTCATACGCATACCGTATAAATCATATCCGTTCTTCGCCGCTACTCGAATAGGGTCCCAGGCGGCATCTTCTTTCTCGTGCCTCGGCACGACGAACCGGACGCGAGAATGAAGATCGCAATCGTAGGAGTGACTGGAAATGTGGGAAGGCGGCTTCTCGACGAGGCCATGCGCCGAGCTCACCGCGTCACCGGGATCGCCCGGGACCCGAACAGGCTTCACCAGACGGGACGGTTCACACTCGTCGCGGGTGATGCCGGCGACCCCGCCGTCCTCGCTGCCACGCTCGTGGATCACGACGCCGTCGTGAGCGCGGTGCCGTTCCGGACGAGCGATCCCGCCAAGCTGCTCGACGCCGTTCGTCGTTCCGGCGTGAACCGCTATGTCGTCGTAGGCGGCGCCGGCAGTCTGGAGGTCGAGCCGGGCAAGCTGCTCGTCGACGCGCCGGACTTCCCCGACTTCGCGCGCGAAGAAGCGCGTGCCGGCAAGCGCTTCCTCGACGCCCTGCGCGACGCCAGCGACGTGAACTGGACGATGCTGAGCCCGTCCGCGCTGCTCGTGGCGGGCCAGCGCACGAGCCTCTTTCGACTCGGTAAGGACGAACTCCTGACCGCCCACGACGGCAAGAGCTGGATCTCCTACGAGGACTACGCCGTCGCGCTTCTGGACGAAATCGAGCGCCCACGACATCCGCAGGCGCGCTTCACCGTCGGATACTGACCGGCGCGTCGCCCTTCATCCACATTACGAATAGGTCAGCTCGACCCAAGAACGCACCAGGTACCAATTACCCCTCCGATGACGGAGCCCCCCATGACAGCTTCGCGAGCTACGAACCCCGTTACCACCTACCGGACGATCTTCGTTCGAGGCATCGAGCTCTTCTACCGCGAGGCCGGAGATCCTGCCCGCCCGACGGTTCTTCTCCTCCACGGCTTCCCGTCGTCGTCCCATTCCTTTCGCGATCTCATCCCGGCCCTGGCGGACGAGTATCACGTCATCGCGCCCGACTACCCCGGCGCCGGCCACAGCGACGCACCTCCGGCCAGCGTGTTCACGCCGACGTTCGAGAACCTTGCCTCGGTGATGGAGGAGTTCATCCGAACCATCGGACTTGGGCGCTTCGCGCTCTACATGCACGATTTCGGCGGCCCGGTCGGCTTCCGGATCGCGGTCCGTCACCCCGAGTGGGTCGACGCGCTCATCGTGCAGAACGCGAACGCCTACCTCGAAGGCGTTGCTCCGGACCTCTTGAAGGGGATCCGTGCACGGAGCGGCGGGAAGCAGACGCCAGAAGCCATCGCGTCGACCGACGCGGCGTTCGGGCACGAGACCACGCTCTTCTTCTACAAGCAGGGAACGCGGCATCCGGAGTCCCTCAACCCGGACGCGTGGAAAATGGACGAGGCGGTTCTCCAGAACGCGGATGCGCTTCGCATCCAGCGCGCGCTCATCGTCGATTACGCCTCGAACCTCGACGAGTACCCGCGCTGGCAGAACTACCTCCGCGTGCACGCGCCTCGCACCCTCATCGTGTGGGGCAAAGGCGACGCCGTTTTCCTGCCGGCCGGCGCCGAGGCCTACGAGCGCGACGTCCCCGACGCGGAGCTCCACTTCTTCGACACCGGCCATTTCGCCCTCGAAGAGGAGCACGCCGCGATCGCCCGGAAAATTCGCGAGTTCCTCGCAGCGCGGCGCTGAGCCGCCGCGCGACTCGTTTCCAGAGGATTCGAAGCGGCGATACGATTCTGCCCCTCTCCATCACCTCCGTATCGGGCAGGTACCTGGAACCGTCCGTAGGACGAAGGAACGAGGGCTTGATGGTCACAGTCAAAGACTGGGACAGACCGGCGCGCCCGAGAGGATTCGAACCTCTGACCTACGGCTCCGGAGGCCGTCGCTCTATCCAGCTGAGCTACGGGCGCGAAGGGGAAAAACTCCCCTATTGCTGAGGGAACGGAGCGTCTAACACGGCGGTGGCGGTGGCTGCAAGGCGGAGGGTAAGCTTCGGGCGTGCAAGTCACGATCATCCCCTGTCTCTCGGATAACTACGCCTACCTTCTTACGGCGGAAGGCTCGCGCGATGCGGTCGTCGTCGACCCGAGCGAGGCCGAGCCCGTCCAACAGGAGCTCGAAAGGCAGGGCCTCCGGCTGGTCGGCATCCTCTGCACGCATCACCATGTGGACCACGTCGGCGGGAACAGCGAGCTCGTCGCCCGGCACCCTGGGATCCCCGTGTACGGGTACGAGTCGGATCGCGGGCGCATCCCCGAACAATCCGTCTTCTTGAAGCACGAAGAGGAGCTCACGGTCGCAGGTCTCCACTTTCAGGCGCTGCACATCCCGGGGCACACTCTCGGCGCGGTGGCGTACGTAGGTCACGGCTCCACCTTCACGGGTGACACGTTGTTCGCGTCGGGCTGCGGGCGGCTGTTCGAGGGCACGCCGGCGATGATGTACGAGTCCTTGAACGTGAAGCTCGCGAAGCTCCCGGACGAGACGAAGGTGTACTGCGGTCATGAGTACACCGCTTCGAACCTCAAGTTTGCGGCGCACGTCGAGCCATCCAACCAGGCGGTGAAGGAAAAGGCGGCGCGGGTTGCCGAGGCTCGAGCCGCGGGCAAGCCGACGGTCCCGTCGACCGTCGCCGACGAGCGCGCGACCAACCCCTTCATGCGCTGCGGCTCGCCCGAAATCATCGCGAGCGTTCAAGGCCGTCTGGGCTCCGATCGCTCTCCCGAAGCCGTGCTCGGGGCCGTGCGTGCGGAAAAAGATGCGTTTCGCGGCTAGCACCTGGTTCGTCGCCGGCGCGTTGAGCGTCGCTTGCAGCCGGCAAGATCCTCCTCACAGCGAACTGCCGAAGACGCGTCCGGTCTCCGCACCGGAAGAGGCGGCGACCGGAGCTCCGGCCACCTTCGCGAGCGTCGCCCCGCCACCGGCTACACGCTTGCCCGCCGCCGAAATCACCTGGGATTTCGGGATGACTCGCATCGGGCAGATGCGCGCCGTCGTGGTGCTACCCGAGCGCAGCCCTGACGAGCGCTTCCCGGTGCTGATCGCGATGCACGGCCGAGGTGAAGCGCTGAAGGGGCCCGATCGAGGAGCACGCGGTTGGGTGGACGACTACGCCCTCCGCCGCGCCATCGATCGACTGGCGCAACCGCCGTTGAAGATTGCCGATTTCGAAGGCTTCGTGAACGAGGCGCGGCTCGCCGCGCTCAACGAGGCGCTGTCTCGCGAGCCCTATGCCGGACTCGTGGTGGTCTGCCCCTACACGCCCGATATGCTCGGCGGGGAGCAGCCGTTCGCCACAGCGCCCCTGCTCGCGAAGTTTCTGGTGGAGACGCTGCTACCGAAGGTTTATCGAGAGACGCCGGCGATGGGCACGCCCGAGAGTACCGGGATCGACGGGGTGAGCCTTGGAGGGCGGGCGGCGCTGACCACCGGGCTCTTGAGACCGGAGGCGTTCGGCGCAGTGTCCACGCTGCAGCCCGCCTTCGACGTGAAGGACGCGCCCGAGATCGCGGCGCGGGCTCGGTCCGCGCGCGAGAAGAACGCGCACCTCAGGCTTCGCCTCCTGACGAGCGACCGGGACTATTTCCTCTGGTCCACGCGCGCGATCGACGCGGCGCTCGGGCGGAGCGGCGTGCCCCACGA
>JAEZYO010000023.1 GCA_023419055.1 Pseudomonadota bacterium
CGCTCGAGGTCCCGTTGCCATTTCTCTCCGAGGTCGCGCATCGCGCTCGCCTATGGAACACAGGTCGCCGCCAATGGAAAGAAAAAAGTGGCGGAGTAGTGCTAGAGCACCGATCGGTTTGCAACCGATCGGTGTTCTCTAGTGTCTTTTTCATCGGGGCGGCACGCGCCGCCCCGCCCCGCGGAAGTGAGTTCCGCCGGGGCCCCACCCCACGCGGCCGCTTCGCGGCGAGCGCACCGGCTCAAACCGTTTGTCGCTCTAGCGGTCGCCGAGGAGGCGCTCTCTCGCCGATCTCCGCCGCGACCTCGAGAGCCCAATCAACACTCAAACTCGGCTGCACGAGGTGAGCGACAGGGCGGGCTCGCCCCAGCCGAGCGAAAGCGGTCGGCGAGCTTCGGCGGGGGGAGACCCCCGAAATCCTAGCTTTCCGCCCACGCGGCGTCGGGGGAATTGCCCCAGCTCGTCGCGGAGGTGAGCCCGGGCGCTCGTGACCTCGGTTGAGGAGGGGGCGGCTCGGCCAGCTTGCAACGCAGAAGTCGCAGAGCTGCGTCCGTCGTTCTGAGCGCTCGGAGGAGCTTCGCGTTCTCCCCTCGCGCTCACGCGAGCTCGTCCGGCAATGATCGCTCGCGCGAGCGTGCCGTGCTGCACGCCGGAAACACGACGGTGCGCGACGAGATCGTGGCCGCGATGGATCGGATCATCGCAGTCGATGTCTCCGCTCCGAGCCGCGAGGGCGAACGCGATGAGACGTTTGCGGTGAGCTTCGTCATCGAGTGAGCGCTCGCGCCGCGCCGCCCGCCGCCGCGTGTAAAACTGCCTCGAACGACGCCGAGTGCCTCAGTAATTTCAAACGAGCCCAGCTAGCGAGCACAAACCCCCATGCGTAGCTTGTCTCCATGGAGGCATTCGCCAAATGACACCTATCATCCAGAGGGGCGAAAGCTCTTCCAACCTGAAGCGTGCCTGCATGTTCCTCGGCTTGGTGCTGGCTGTGGGCTGCAGCTCCTCACAGAAGACTCCGCCGAAGGCGGCGTCGGCCGAGAAGGGTGCCGCAGCACCAGCGAAGAACGCGAGCGCAGAGCAGCGGCTGGCGGCAGGCTCCAGCCTCGAGCAGCCCATCATGGTTTGCGGGCCGCGCGAGTCGTACCGCTACGTCGCCGAGACGTTCCGCTGCCCCGACGGCAAGAACCCGCTCGGCGGAAACATGGAGAAGGCTCAGCACTCTCGAGTGGGCTCGGTCGACCACCCTCAATCCGGTCACATCGTGGACGTTTACCGCGTGGACTGTGGTCGCGAAGTCGAAGTCTTCGTCGACATGTACGGCTGCGAGCAGTACGAGGCGCAGCTCGAAAAGTCCGAGCCCAGCGACTCGCTGCAGAAGCTGCTCGCGAGCTACGAGGAACAGGACTTCGGCGCGGTCATCGACCAGTGCGGGAAGAGCCCGACCGACCTCGAGGCCGACGAATCGATGGGGTGCATGGTGCTCGTACCGGCGTCGTTCTTCGTCGTCGGCAACGCTGCTGGTGCGGTCCACGTCCTCAAGGAGATGTGCGCGCACATGCCGCCGCCGAGCAGCCTGAGCAATGCCCGAGCGAACCTCGTCATGCAGGTTACCTCGGCGGTCGCCCACACGGCCGAGAAGAACGGGGAGGAAATCACACCGGAGGACGGCGCAGCCATCGTGGGCGCCTTTGCCGAAGCCTGCCAGGTCACGCCGCAAGATCTGGAGCGGGCCATCGAGCGGGCTCAGACCTTGTGAGCTTGCCGAGGCCCACGGAGGGCCGTAAAAGAGGGGCATGAAGCGACCCGCCATCGTCCGGACTCTCACCGCGATGGCGGGATTGCACTTGGTAGCCTGCGCCAGTACCCCGCACGTGAAGCTCGAGGCTCCGCCGGTGGATGGCGACGTCGAGCTACGTCGGGCGGCCTTCGAGGAGCTGCGCCCCCGCTCTGCCGTCGAGATCGAGAGCGGCATAAAAGGAGGCATTCCCACGAGCGTGCTCCGTACTTCGGACAAGCTCCAGCTGGCGGGCGGCGCTCAGGTTTATCACGCAGAGGATCTGCGTCCCGTCCTGCCGGCCAACTCGCGCGCTGCACGTGAGGCCGACAAGGTCTCCTCTCGTACGACCACGGCGGGCATCCTCGACATCGCCGGCGTCGTGCTACTCGTCGCGGGTACCGTCGTCGCCATCACTCCTTTCTTGACGACGAGCGGTGACGAAAACGTCGACACGAAGCCGATCTACATCGGCACGGGAGTCGCGGTGCTCAGCATCCCGGTCTTCCTCTTCTCGGGCGCGCAGCGCCGTGACGCGCGCGACGCCAAAGCCAACGTCTTCGAGTCGTACGAGTCGGCGCTCCTCCAGCGCCTCGACCTCTGCCCCGTCGGCGGCGAGGTCGGTCCGTGCCCGAAGGCGCACTGAGCGGTGCGCGCCGCTCGTGGCGGGCGCCCCACCCGCGTGCGTGCCCAAGGCGAGACGCGGCTCGTGCAGCTCGTCATCCCGGGGGGCGGAGCGCTCAGCGCTCACGCCGCAGGCGCCCGAGCACCTCGTCGAAATCAGCCGGCGCCGGCTCCTCGAAGTGCAGCGCCCTCCCGCTCGTCGGGTGCTCGAAGCCGAGCTCGCGAGCATGCAACATGAGCCGCGGCGCCGGGATCACCGGACCTCGAAAATCCTTCACGTAGACGCGCTCACCCACGAGCGGATGGTTCGCCTCCGAGAGGTGGATGCGAATCTGATGCGTGCGCCCGGTCTCGAGCCGGCACTCGAGCAAGGTCGCGCCGGCGAGCCGTTCGAGCACGCGAACGTGCGTGACCGCGTCGCGTCCGAGCTTCGGGTTGTCGGTGGACCCCCGGAAGCCGTCGCCGCGATCTTGCACGAGCCGGCTTCGAAAGGTGCGATCAACGAGCGACCCGTGTGCGATCGCCACGTAGCGTCGCTGCACGGTATGGAACCGGAACTGCTGCTTCAAGGCGAGCTTCGCCGACAGGGTGCGCGCGAACACCAGCAGGCCCGAGGTCTCCTTGTCGAGACGGTGAACGATGCCGAGCGGCGCTTCGGGGCCGCTCTTCTTCCAGAGCGCGCGGCGCACGAGCTCGTCGAGCGTCCCGGTCTCGTTCGCGTCGTAAGGCACGGTGCTGATCCCCGCCGGCTTCTTCACCACGACCAGCTGCTGATCCACGTACACCATCAAGCTCTGGTCGAGCGCGGCGCGAGAGCTCGGGCGAGGCGCGCTCATCCTGAGCTCGACGCGCGCGCCGCTCCTCAGGCGCGCAGTGCTCTCGAGCTCGGCCTTGCCGTCGACGCGCACCTTGCCGGTCTGGATCAGGCGCCGCACCTCGTTCCAGCTCTTGCCGGCGAGCACGCCACGCAGCGCACGATCGAGCGCGACACCCTCGTCCGCGTCGGTCACGACGAAGCTCGTGTCCGTGACGGGGGTGCTTTCGGGGGCCTTGATTCCCCGCACAGGGGGCACGCGGCGCGTCACTTGGCGTAACCGCGAGGCGAGTTCCAGCGGGGTTTGATGTAGACCGAGAGCACGTCTCGGTAAAATCCGAGGTGCGCGCAGTGATCCATCTTGTCGTTGCCCGAGAAGCCCCGGACGTGGAAATTCCCCTTGGAGAAGCGCGAGACGAGCTCGAGCCCCATGGGATCCGACGCCCTGGGTTGCGCCGGCTGCGGCTTCCCGCCGAGCTTGAAGATCAGGAAGTTTGCCGTCTCCGTGGTCGACGCGTAACCCGGAGGGATGATCGAGGAGTGGGAGACGAGCATGAACTTCTGCCCCTGCGCCGCGAGCTCCGCGAAGTCGATGAACGACTTGATCTGGAGCTCGTTGATCGAGCCTCGCGCGTACCCGCAGTGAAGGCCGTCGAGCAGGATCACCGAATCGACCCGCTTCTTGGCCCCGGGCTGGGCGAGGATGTTCTGCACCGCGCCGTATCCGGCGCTCCAGGCGCTCAGGCCGACGCGACGCGCGCGCGCGTTCGCGACTCCGGTTCGCTTCTGCATCGTCTGTTCGACGCTCTTCAGGAGCGAATCGAACGCGCCCGGCACCGCGAAAGTCTGCTCGTAGGGCCCTGAACCGAGACCGAGATCGACGCCGACCAGCACCGCCCCGTCCATCACCTTGACCCACTCTTTTCGTGCCGGCTCGTGCCCGTGGAAATGGAACATCACGTCGAACTCGCCGTTCGAGGTGAGCCCGCCCTTCTCGGGCGCGATCATCTGCCCCACGCTGGGCCCGCGATCCCAGCGACTATAGATGCCGAAACCAGGATCGGGCGTGTTGCAAGGATTGATGCCGCGTTCGGCCGCGCTGAGGCTAGACTGCGTCGCGGGGGGCGGTTTGCGCAGGTACCAAGCCTTCGTGCCACCTGCGTAGGCTGGCGCACTCAGAGCGAACGCGAGCAGCGCCAAAAGGCTACGGCGCATCTTGCGAGGGTTCGATCGGGCCAGGGACATTGCCACGGAGCCTCCATCGTTCCCTTACAGGATTCAAATTTTGGACCAAAAATTCCGCACCGCCCCTTTCAGTGGGGCTGGAGCGTAACGGCACGCTCGAATCGCAGCGGGACGCCCCGACTCGAGTCACGCTCCGCCACGAGCGCGTTCGATCGCGCGCGTCAGCTCTTCTTGAGAAAGCGGCTTCTGGAGCAAGCCGTCCACGACGGCGAGCTCGTCGGCGGCGACCGGTTGCCCCGTGAAATAGAGGATCTTGGAGCGCGGGCTCGCCCGCCTCAGGGCCTGCACGAGCTCGAACGGCTGCCTGCCCGGGATGGACCGATCGAGTAGGATCACGTCGCAGGGAGAGCGTTCGAGCACGACGAGCGCCTCTTGCTCCGAACCTGCTGTTTCGACTTGGTACCCCGCTGACGTGAGCAGGTGATACACCACGAGCCGGACCGGCTCCTCGTCGTCGAGCACGAGCACACGCGCTCGACTCGACCTCACCGCCGCCGAGCTCGAGCGCTCCGAGGGTGAGCGCTTGAGCTCCGGTAAGTAGGCGGAGAACGAAGTCCCGCGCGAGTCGGAGACGTCGAGGACCACGTCTCCAGCCCGCTCCCGCACCATCGCTTGACTGACGGCCAAGCCGAGCCCCGTGCCGTATCCGGGCGACTTCGTCGTGACGAAGGGCTCGAAGAGGTGAGCGCGCACGCCTTCGTCGATGCCGGGCCCATTGTCGCAGACGCGGAAGCGCACGTGGGGGCCAGGCTTCAGGCCGCTCTGCGCGGGCGGATCGGTGATGTCGGCGCGGCTCACCAACACCTCGATGCGCGGAGACGCGGTCTTTGCCTGGAGCAACGCATCCCGAGCGTTCAGGATCAGATTGACGAGCACCTGCTCGACCATCCCTTGATCGCAGAAGACGTCTCGCAGTCCGTCTTCGATGCTCTCACCGAGCGTGATTCGGCTATCGAAGGTGTGGCGGCAGATCGAGAGCGCCCGCCGCACGATGTCCGAAGGCGCCTGCGCGGTGGGCGCCGACGGGCCACGTTGGCCCGCGAACGTCATGAGCTGTCGCACGAGCTCGGCCGCGCGCGCTCCCGCCTGCTCGGCGTGCTCCAAGTAGGGCACCAGCGATTCGGAGGCGGTCGAGCGACAGAGCTCGAGCACGGGCAGGATCGCCGCGAGCATGTTGTTGAAGTGGTGGGCGACGCCGGCCGTCAAGTTCCCGACTGCATCCATGCGCTGGGCCTTGCGCAAGCGCTCGTCGAACTGCCGCTGCTGCGTCACGTCGAGGAGCCCCCCCACCACCCAGACGCGCTCTCCCTGCGTGATGGAGCGCGCCCCGACGGTCAGGATCCAGCGGAGCTCGCCGTCTCGGCGCACGATACGATGCAGCACCTGCGAAATGGCCTCGCCTCGAGCCGCCGCGCTCATTTGCTGCTCGACGAGCTGGTGGTCCCCCGGGTGGACCAGACGCTCCAGGTACTGAGCGGGAGTCAGCGGCTCGTCTTCCCCGGTAATCCCATACATGAGCGAGTTCCACTCGACCGCTCCCGTCGCTGGATCCCACGAGAAGATCCCGAGGTTGGTCGACTCCACCGCCAGGCGCAGCTTCGCCTCGCTCTCCTCGAGCGCGCGCTCGCGCTCTACTTGACCAGAGACGTCGAGCGCAATGAGGCAGTACCCGAGCGCCCCGTTCGGTTCTTCGATCGGAACCACGATGCTCTCGTAGTGCGCGGGGGCCGCGCCCTCACCCACGCCCTCCGTTCGATAGTGCACGACCTCGCGCTTCGAGAGCGCCCGCTCCACGCTCGACCGGACCCGATCCACCCACCGTGGCTCGATGAAATCGAACATGCTCCTGCCGACCACGTCCGAAGCCTCCAGCCGCTCGAGCGTGCGATTGACGAACTTGATCTGATGCTCGGCGTCGACGCGCATCACGAACGCGGGCAAGTTCCTGAGGAGCGAGCTCAGAAACGCGAGCTTCTGACCGTCCTCCCGGCGCTCGGCCTCCAGGGCTCGGACCTTCTCGAGCGCGGCTCCGAGCTCCGCCTTCAAGCTCTCGTAGCTCGGCTCCGCCCCCGGAGGTTCCTGATCCGCGGGCGCGCCGTGCACAGGTCGCACCTCGACTGGCTTCATGCCGCCTCTTGGGGGCTTGGCACGCCCATGCCCCTCACGCACGTGAAAAACTGCCGCCCGTTCCGCCGGAGATGGATCGCCGAAAGCCGGGATCAAGCGCCCGGTAAACGCGAGTAACTGGCCGGCCGTCTCGTACCCGGCAGATCGCTCGCGCAGGC
>JAEZYO010000040.1 GCA_023419055.1 Pseudomonadota bacterium
GTCATCACCATCACTCCCGAGGTTGGTCGCTCCGCAAGCGCCGAGGGTGAGACTTTTTCCTGCCTCCCTGTGCAATGTGCCTTGAAAGGAGGACACCTAACAGCCACCATTTAGAGAGTGACTAGAATGTTACAAAGCAAGTGGTGGCTTCTTGGGCTTTCCGTCGCGTGTCTGAGCGTGGCGTGCAGCGACGACAGCACCGATGGTGGTGGCGACGGCAGCGGCGCCAATAGCGGCAGCGGCGCCAATAGCGGCAGCGGCGCCAACAGCGGCAGCGGCGCTAATAGCGGCAGCGGTGCCAACAGCGGCAGCGGCGCGACCGGAGGCACGATCGGCCTCGGCGGCAGCCTTGGCGCGGGCGGTAGCTCCGCGAGCGGCAACTCCGGCGGGTCGGGCGCGTCGTGCTCGGCAGATTTCGCCAAAGCCGACCTCCAGCCCGTCTACCTCGCCTTCGCCTTCGACGTCTCCGGCAGCATGGGCAAGGGCGACTTCGAGTGGCACGACAAGGAGCTCAAATGGGATCCCGTCGTCGCGGCCACCAAGGCCTTTTTCGCCGACGACAGCTCTTCCGGCATTCAGGCTTCGCTCACCTTTTTCCCGGCAGAGGACGTGAAGTGCGACAGTGATACCTATGAGACCCCCGACGTGCCGATGACGCCCCTGCCGTCGTCAGACTTCGCGGACGCGATCGACGCAGTCACACCCGAAACCTACGACGATTGGCGCGGCGATACGCCCACTCTCGCGGTCACGACCGCCACCCTCGGCTTCCTCGAGAGCATCATGGAAGACGATCCGAGCGCGAAATACGTCTACGTGCTCGTTTCCGACGGCTACCCGCAGGGCTGCGACGACGACGAGGACGACATCGCGGAGGTCGCCGACGCGGTCGCCGAAGTCTCCGACACCATCCCCACTTACGTCATCGGCGTCGCGAACCCGCCCATCGACGGCGCTCCGGACACCGTCAGTGACCTCGATGACATCGCCGAGGCCGGAGGCACCGAGTCGGCGTTCATCATCGAGACCGGGAACGCCGAAGATACCTCTGCCAAGTTCAAAGAGGTGATCGACTCGATCCGCGAACAGTCGGTCTCCTGTCAGGCGGAGATCCCGGAGAACCCGGGCGGCGCGCCGTTCGACAAGGCCAAGGTCAACGTCAGCTTCTCGAAGGACGGCGAGACCAAGAACCTCGGCTACGACCAGGACTGCGAAGGCGAGAGCGCCTGGCGCTACGACGACGAGGACGAGCCCACCGCCATCGTGCTTTGCCCGGATACCTGCCAGGAAATCCAGGGTGACAGCGGTGCGGACCTGAGCGTCGCTTTCGGCTGCGAAACCGTCCCCGCCATTCCGAAGTGAGCCACTCTCCTCACTGAGCCCTCCTTCGAGGCTCACGAAGCGCGTCAGAGATTTGCCGCAGGCGGCAGCGCGAGGGGACGCGCTGTCGCCGTGGTACGCTCGGGCGGCCGTGCACGCACCGTCGCACCGCCCTGCGAAGACGCGACACATTCTTTCGCCGACCCGCGCCGTGGGTCGCTTCGTGCTCTCGCTCGTCGTGGGGACCGCCGTCTTCGTGGCCCTCTTGCCGGTCGACGTGCCGTGGGGTGGCCGAACGATGGTTGCCTGGGACGCCACCGCCGCGTTCCTTCTGATCCAGACGTGGCTGCGCCTCTCCGCCTGCGACGCGGCGACGACCGAGCTCCGCGCCGCGGACGACGACCCGGGACGCCGGACGGTGTTCGTTCTCGCCGTCCTCTCGAGCCTCTTCGGCTTCTTCGGCTCGACGCTCCTCCTCCGCCTGTCGCGAGGCGACTCGACCGGCAACGTCTGGCTCATCCCTGCCCTCCTCTCGGTCGCGCTCTCGTGGCTCGTCACCCACACGGAATACACGCTGCGCTACGCGCACCTCTTCTACCGCGGCGAGCAGAACGGCGGCCTGATGTTCCCGGAGACGGAGCGCCCGGACGAGCTCGACTTCGCCTACTACTCCTTCACGATCGGGATGTGCTTCCAGGTGTCCGACGTCCAGGTTTCGTCGCGCGAGATCCGGCGCGTCACCCTGCTGCATTCCATGATTTCCTTCGCGTTCAACACGACCATCCTCGCGCTGACGGTCAACATCGCCGCACAGCTCCTGGATCAGTGAGGCGCGTTCGGTTGCTCTCGAGAACGATACGATAGCGCCCCTGCCCTGGAACCCGTGTAACCTCGGTGGGTCATGCGCTCCGTGTCGAGCCCTGAACCGCCTCACCTGTCTCGCCGACTTCCGATCCGCGCGGGGGCCTACTTGCTGTTCGGCGCCGGGCTTTTCGCCGTGGGCTGCTCGGGGGATGCCGACGTGGCCCACTTCCAGGACCACGGCGGCGAAGGCGCTCTTGGTGGGACGAAAGGCGGCCGCGGCGGGTCCGGGCAAGGCGGTGGGAGCGGGTCCGACGTAGTGAGCCCCGGAGGCTCCGGCCTCGGCGGCGAGGGCAATGCCGCCTGCAACCTCGCCGATCTCGAGAGCTGCGCCGCGGGTGACGAAATTTGCTGCCCGGGGCCGTCAGGGGGCGAGTGTGTCCCGAGCTCGCTGCAGAACTGCGGCGGGTGCCACGTGCGCTGTAGCCCCACTGCCGCCGACGCGTGCCTGGATCGCGCCTGCGTTTGCGGCGGCGAGCCCGCGTGCTCCGGAGACACTCCTTTCTGTCACGAGGGACGTTGCGGAGAGTGTCGCAGCGACGCCGACTGCGACGACTCGCCTGCAGGCGAGAAGTGCGTGGCCGGCGCCTGCGCAGGGTGCGGCACGCATTCGGATTGCGACGATCCCGAGAAGCCGCTCTGCGACTCCGAAACCCGGATCTGCGTGCCGTGCGACCACGCGGATATCGAGCTTTCGGACGACGAGTGCACCGAGGCCAACGGTGATTTGCCGGCCGTCTGCGTCACTTCGGGAGAAAAGGCGGGTCAGTGTGGCGCTTGCGACCCTGGGACCCATGTCGGCTGCACCGAGGGCGCGCCGTTCTGCAGTACCGAGCTCGAGTGCAGGGAGTGCCTCGACGACGACGACTGCCCGAGCGGCAAGATCTGTTCGCCCGACAACGCCTGCGCCGACTGCGCCGGCGACGCTGACTGCCTCGGCAATCCTGCAGGCCCGGAGTGCGTCTCGGGCACCTGCCGCACCTGTGACCCCGCTGGCAACTCCGGCTGTTCCGGCGAGAAGGACACCTGCCACCCGGGTCTCTTCGTGTGCGTCGAGTGTATGACGGGCGCCCACTGCCCGCCCGGTGAGGGGTGCGTCAACTTCGCCTGCACGGAGTGCGGCGCCGACGTCGATTGCGTGGGCAACGCCAAGGGCACGCACTGCGTGCCGGTCACGCCCGAGACCTTCGAGTGCCGCGCGTGTGATCCTGCCGGCGCCGCCGGTTGTCCTCCGAGCACCGTGTGCAGCGCAGGCGCCGGTTACGTCTGCGTCGTCGACTGAGGCTCCGCCGCGTGGCGTGCCACGAACTCGACCAGGCGCTCGGCGGGTTCTCCACGCGTCGGTATGGAGTGGCTACCCGGCCAGGTGACGATCTCACGCCCGCGAGGCTCGAAATGTTGCGCGAGCGCGGGTGAAAACGGGCTCGTCAAGCGATCCCGCTCCCCCCAAAGGTGCAGCGACGGCACCTTCACGCTTTGGTCGAAAGCCCTCCGTAGCGCGGGTGCGCGCGGCAGGCTGCCCGCGATGATGACGGCGAAGGCGAGCGGAGGCAGCTCTCCGCGCGAGGAGAGCGCGGCCAGGGTCGCCGCGAGCATCGCGCCCTGGCTGAACCCGAGCACGGCGACGCGAGGGTGCCGCTCGAACTCTGCGCGCAGGACGGAGAGCGTCTCTTCCCAGCCTTCGTAGACGAGACCGTCGTCGCTCGCCTCGAACCAACAAAGGTGCGGCGGGGGCAGGCGCGGCGAGTCCCACCTCTCGTAGAGGCGGTCGACGGCGCCTGGTGTGCAGGGATGAGGAGCATCCGGACACACGAGATCGACGTGCTGCTCCAAGCGTTCCACGAGCGCACCGAGCCCCTGGCGCATGAGGGCGCCATTGAGCGTAAAGCCATGCAGAGCAAAGAGGGTCGTACGCACGCTGACCATCTAGGGCGCCTCTTCGAGCACCTCGAAAGCGCCGACCGCGCGTGGCATGCCGTAGCAAGCCCCGAGGTAGTCGGCGGGCACAGCTTCCAGGTCGACGCCGGCGCCGGCCGCGGGAGACGCGGCGTCGATCGAGAAGTCACCGTCCGCGCCGTCGGCGAAACCCGGATCTTCCGGCTCCAACGTGCCGACGACCGTGGCTCCGCCGTACGCGGAGGTCGGCTCGGAACCCGCGACGTCGTCGACCGCGTACCAGAGGTTGTTGGTGTACGTGAACGTAGCGGCGCTGGTGTTCGCGCCGATGTTGATCGCGCGGCCGTCGTTCTCGACCTCGGAGCGCGTGAAGAAGAAGAGGTTATTTACCACCTGGCCGTTGCTCGCGGGCAGGAAGGTGTAAGTCTCGTCGGAAACGGTCTCTTGCAGGATGCGGACGATACGCGTCGTCGGCAGGTAGACCGTGTTGTTCGCCGTAAGGCAACCCACGCAGCCGACGAACGCCATGGCTTCGGTCGGCCGATCGAAGACGTTCGAGACGACGCGAATATCACGCGCCTCCGCGTTGTCCGCTCCGGCACTCACCGGCGGCCGGAAATACTGCAGATCGGTCGAACCGCCGATATTGGCGGCCCTGCCGTCGTTCTGGACGAAGCGATTCGAGCGGATCTCGACGTCCTCGCTGCCGCCCTTGGTCTGCACGGCGTTACCCCCGCGCAAAAACTGGTTGCGAGCGATGAGGCCGCGGTGGCAGCCCACCATATCGATGCCGCTACCGCCGAGCGAGCAGTTCGAGAACTCGCTGTCGAGCACCCAGAAGTCGTTGAGTCCGGACAGCTTCAGACAATCGTTGTTGCCGCCGGCCCCGATGTCGCGAATCAAGAGGTTACGAAAGACGAGGTAGCGCGCCGCCTCGGGGTCGTCGTAGTGACCACCGTCGTCGATGTTGATGCCGTTGCCGCTCGCATCCTCGATCACGAGATCGTGCAACACGACGTAGCGCGGGCTCCCGAGCTGCAACGCCACGCTGGAGTTCTCCCCGCCGATCACCGGCCGCTCCTCGCCGGGCGCGCCGCCGATCCAGATCGGCGCGTCCTCCGTGCCTTCGATCCCCGAAACGATCATGTCCCCCACGTAGTGCCCCGCGTGCAGCCGAACCGCGGTGCCCGGAGCGGCAGCGGCGAGGGCCGCCGTGATGCTGCCGTACGGGTTCTCTTCGCTACCGTCGGGCTGTGCGCTGCCGTCCACGGTGACGTGGAGCACCGTCTCCGGCTCGAGCCCGGTTTCGAAGGTGGTGATTTCGACGCACTGCTCGACGATGGGTCCCGACCCGGAAGCGCCACCGTCGGCGCCTCCAGAGCCGGAGCTGCCTCCCACCGCGCCGCTCGAGGGATCTCCACCTTCGCCAGCATCGCCCGAGCTCGTGCCCCCCGCGCCGCCGCCTTTGCCGCCAGTTCCGCTCGAGCTCGTCCCGGCGCTCCCTCCGCTGCCGCCCGTGTCGTCCCCACCTGGACCGCCATCACCCGAATCGTCCCCACAGGCGACGAAGAGGAGAAGTCCGATGCCTAGCGGCAACCCTCGTGAACGCCACTCCATGAGCCATCAATAACACGGGCTGCTGCGAGCTCGGCAGCGTGAGTCACCACACGGGTGCGCCGACCACCGGGCGCGGTTGTGCGCCGATGTGTTCCTGCGGCAACTTGACGCTCTCGTCGCCGAACTCGTAGCTTCGAAAGCTCATGAAGAAAGCATCTTTCTCGTCACTGCTCGCGGCAGGTTGCCTCCTCGTGCTCGCCATCTCGGGCTGTGGCAGCGACGACGAGGATCTGGAGATCTGCGACAAAGCTTTCGACACTTGGTGCGCTTGCCCGATGGTGTCGTGCCAAGGCCGTCCCGCTTCCTGCACCGGACCGGACAAAGAATGGGCGGAGTGCATCAACGCCGCCGAGGATCCGTGTACGGCGAGCTGCACTCCGTAGCTCGGCGTCAGGCGCGAGGCTCCGCCGGCGACCACGGCGGCAAGCGAATCACGAGCTCGGCTCCCTCAGTCGAATCCGCGAATTCGGCGCTCCCGCCGTGCGCGCGTGCGATGTGCCCGATCAACGCCAGGCCGAGCCCGTGCCCAGGCACGCCGCTCTGGCGCCCGCGATAGAACGCTTCGAAAACGCGCGCTCGCAGCGCGGGGGGGATCCCGGGCCCCCGATCGCTGATGCGGAGCACCACGTCTCCCGCCTCCTCCAGGCGGACGACGACGGGCCCCTCGGGCGCGAACTTGAAGGCGTTCTCGAGAGCGTTGGTGAGCAGCGAGCCGAGCAACGCGAGGTCCCCTCGGACCAAACCTTCGCTCGCGATGACGATCTCGAGGCGCGCCCGGTTCGCCTCCGAAAGCTCGCTCGCGACCTGCTCGATCAGATCCGAAATGGACAGAGTCTCGAACCCCTGATGGAGCTTTTCCGGAGGAAGCGCGAGGAAGAGCAGGCGATCCACGAGCTCGGACAGCCGAGCGACCCGCGCGCAGGCGCGGAGCAGCGCCTCACGCTCGGAGCTCTGGCTCTCCTCGGCAAGGAGCTCGAGCTCCGCGCGGAGCGCCGTCAGCGGAGTCCGGATCTCGTGCGCCGCGTCGGCCGCGAAGCGCTGCGACTGCTGGAGCAACGACCGCAGGCGCGCCGCCAAGTCGCGCAGGGCCGTCCGGATCGCCTCGACCTCCTCGTAGTCACCGCGAGGCGCGAGCTCGAGGCCCGGCGACGCTTCGGGCCGCCACGTCGCGAGCGAGCGCGACAGCGCTTCGAGAGGTCTCACCGCCCAGCGCGAGAGCCGGATGCTCGAGGCCGCGCCGGCACCGGCGCCGAGCACGACCGCGCCCAGCGCCGCGAGCGCGTAAAGGCCGTACAGCCAGGTCTCGTCCAGGCGCTGCGCCGCGACCAAGACCCACGCGCCGTACGGCCGCCCACAAGCTCGCGTCCTCTCGGCCCCCAGCCTCACCGTCTCGCAGCTGCCGGCTGCGGGGACGATGCCGCCTTCACCCGCGAGCAGGCGCCCCCGCTCGAACACCGAGAGACGGATGCCGCTGGTCGCGATCTCGCCGTTCTCGTCGGCGACGGTCGAGGCCACGGACTCGGCTTGCTTCTCCTCCCGGTCCTCGTCGAGCTCACCCGCCAGGGTGACCGTGGCCGCTCGAAGCCTTTGGTCCGCGTGCTCGGCGAGCAGGCGATCGACGGCGAAGATCGCTACCGCCGAAGCCGCCAGGCCGCCGAGCGCCGCGCTCGTCACGACCACGAGCGCCACGCGCGACGCGAGCTTACGCGTCGCGCTCGAGCGCATAGCCTTCTCCCCGCACCGTGCGGATC